>NZ_JAEQCF010000198.1:0-1297 GCF_020738625.1 Microcoleus sp. PH2017_09_SFU_O_A | reverse complement strand
ACCTCTGCCTAAAGGCGAGAGGATTCTTGCTTCAGTGGGATTCCGACGAATTTACCCTCGGCAAGCATCTTGACCGTATGCCCTACGGCTGCAAGTCCTCTAATTAGAACTACTTGAGCTGCTGCAACATCTCTATCGGTTGTATAACCGCAATTTGAGCAAGTATGAGTACGCTCAGCAAGCTCTTTTTTGCCTGTTGCGACACCGCAATTTGGACAAATCTGACTGGTTTTCTTAGCATTCACTTTTTGGAAGTACACCCCGCGTTTCCAACAGGTTTGTTCCAAAATAGTGAAAAATTGACCCCATCCAGCGTCTAAGCAGTGCTTGCCCAGCATCCCTCTGGATAGTCCAACTAAATTTAAGTCCTCAACAAATACCATCCCCACATCATTGCAAATTTGATGAGAGATTTTGCGATGCCAATCTTTTCGACAATTAGCAACGTATTCGTGCAAAAGAGCAACTTTTTTTTGAGCTTTGCGCCAATTATTTGAGCCACTGCGCTTTTTACTCACACGTTTTTGCAGCAATTTCAGCTTGCGTTCTGCGTCTATAAAAAACCTTGGCCGCTTGACTAAAAGACTATTAGAAGTTGCTATGAAATTAGTTAGTCCGACATCAATTCCTAGGGAATTTCCGTGTGGCACTACGTCGGGAATTTTTACATCCCATTGAACGGTCAGCATTAGATACCAGCCGGATGCACGATTTACTACCCGTGCCTGCTTAATAATTCCACCATCGGGAATCGCTCGGGATTGCCAAAATCTTACCCAGCCAATTACAGGCAGTTTGACACTACTATTTTGAATGGGGTTTAAACTTAGTTGTGGAAACACAAAAGACCTCATGGTTCCCCTTTTTTTGAATCGGGGAAATCCGTGGTTTTGTTCCCACATACTTACAAATGCCTTTTCTAGTCGGCGCAGCACTTGTTGTAAAGCTTGAGCATTGATACGTTGTAATGCAGGGCTGGTTTTCCTGTATGCAGTTAAGGCTTTACATTGAGTTGAGTAAGTTGGTCTGGGTGTGTCAGCTCTGATGATGAATTCCGAGCGAAGGGAACAAGCGTCAATCCGACATTTTCGGGAATTATACCAATCTTTACGTTCTTGCAGGGCATAATTATAGACCTTGCGACATTGTTCCAACCAATCCTCAAATATTGCTACTTGTGTTTTTGTCGGTTTCAATTTGAATTCATAAGTCAGATTGAACACTTGCATCACCTCCTTGTTTGATTTTACCCAATTTCTACAAAATGGCAACAGGATTTCTAGAATAAAGTAGTCCT
>NZ_JAEQCF010000156.1:0-4752 GCF_020738625.1 Microcoleus sp. PH2017_09_SFU_O_A | reverse complement strand
TTCCCCTCTGATTCTGTAGAGGTAGGCATTCGCCAAATTATTTTGACTCCTTGCCCAGTCTTCGGGAAATGCGTCGCGGGTGTAAATCTCCAAGGATGCGAGATAAGCTGCGATCGCGCCTTCGAGATTCTCGGCTTTTTCCCCTCTGATTCTGTTGTGGTAGGCAAGCCCCAAATTATTTTGACACGTTGCCCATTCAAAGGGAAATGCGTCGCGAGTCCAAATTTCCAAGGATGCCTCAAAAGCTGCGATCGCCAATTCCAGATTCTCGGCTTTTCCCCTTCTGATTCTGTAGAGGTAGGCCATCGCCAAATTATTTTGACACGTTGCCCAGTCTTCGGGAAATGCGTCGCGGGTGTAAACTTCCAAGGATGCCTCATAAGCTACGATCGCCAATTCCAGATTCTCGGCTTTTTCCCCTCTGATTCTGTTTTGGTAATCACCTCCCAGACTGTTTTGAAACCTGGCCCAGTCTTCCGAGTAAGCTTCGCGAGTAACAACAGTTAATCCACTCTCCAGACAAGCAATCGCTACCTCTAAATTACTTGCCCGACTGCCTTGTCGCAAATTATAAAAAGTGAAATCTAAACCGTATAAAAAATTAGCACAATTGTATGCTTCTTCTGCATCCAAAGTTGCCATAGTTTCAGTTGCCCACTCTCGCAAATATTGGGCAAAACCATCATCTATTAATTCTAGGTTAGCTTGCAGAATCTCGATTTCTTCCTCGCTGGGACAGGTGACGAGAGAATCAATCAGATTGAGATAGGCTTCGTGGCGCGCTTCGTTCATTGCTTACAACCCATGTTTTTAGAATTTTACATTCTTTGTCGGGGAAAAACAAGGGGGAAACCCGACTTGCTGAATCGTCTGGAGTCGTTGGAGTGTGCGTCATACCTCAATACAGGTAAGATAGGGGAATCGTAGTGATAAAACGATGTGAAAAATAGACACTGCGATTGCTTTCCTACCCTTCGGGAACGCCTTCGGCGAACGGATCGCTTCGCTAACGTTCCTCGCAATGACAAAAAACTTTAACTTAACCGTATTCTGTCATAAGCTACCACGCAAAGATGTCGTATAATATAGATACAAGATAAGTAAGCGATCGCGCGTAATAATAAATCTATTCGGAATGGACGCAACCTCATTCAAAAAAATCTCGATGATTTGCGATGGGGCAAAAAACAAGAGGAAACTAAAATGATTTCACAAACTTTAGTAGAGATTGAACGTTCTATTAGTTCCCTGTCGATAGAAGAACAACTTTGGCTGCTGGAACGTATCGCTTGCCGAGTGCGGGAGAAAACTTACATAGCTAATAAACTCGCTAATGCTAAATACCTGGAGGCAGAGATAGCAGAGATGGCAAACGATCCAGATATTCAAGTTGAGATTGCTGCTATCAATCAAGAGTTTCTTGTGGCAGAAATGGATGGTTTAGAAGCACTATGAGCATTCAAAGTTTGGAGTGTTCGATCGATTTGTTCCGGTTTCATAAAGCTATTCCCTCTTTACGAATATTCCTCAATAAAGGCCCGTTGTAGTGCGTAAACCGATTTTCGTCCATAAACAAACAGCTAATCACTTCATCATTTTGGAGAGACAAATCTGCCCGAATATGGCTGATTCTTTTGATTTCTTCGCCGGGATTGACTTGCCCTTTCAGAACTACCAAAACATCAATATCTGAGTCGGGATATGCGTCACCCCGCGCTTGGGAACCGTAGAGTACCATTTGGGTGAGCCGATC
Organism: Microcoleus sp. PH2017_09_SFU_O_A; assembly: GCF_020738625.1. NCBI lineage: Bacteria > Bacillati > Cyanobacteriota > Cyanophyceae > Oscillatoriales > Microcoleaceae > Microcoleus > Microcoleus sp. PH2017_09_SFU_O_A. The sequence continues at coordinate 2,999 of NZ_JAEQCF010000156.1, read as the reverse complement.
GCCATAAATTTGCTCGAAGTGCGATCGCAATTCAGCTAGAATGGTCTTGAGTTTATCGTTGATTTTCATATTGGCGATGGATGTTATTTATTCTACACATAAACCCGGTGTATTTATTGTACACATAAACCCGGCGGTTGAAACCGCGTCTACAAAAACAAAGTACACATAAACCCGGCGGTTGAAACCGCGTCTACAAAAACAAAGTCCGCCTGCGCGGACTGAAGATAATTAATTATAAAGGTTAAGATTTTTACCCAATTTCAACTGGTTGCAAAATCTCATTCACAGGCTTTCCTCGTTTTAATTCAACCCATTTAGACTCAACGGGTTCATAAGCGCAATAACAGACCATGATTTCCAGGTTTGTGTCGCTAGATGAGAATTTGTGGATGCTTTTCACAATCCAATTGCTATCTCGACCGTGGGTGACTCCGTTACCCGGATCTTCGAGGTTTTCGTATTCTCGCACCCGCTCACCAATTTGAGGCAATTTCCCCGAAGAATCCCACTCTGTTGCTAAAATATCAGTCAAACCACCGATCGGTAGTAGCTGACGTTCTTCCCAGCCTGGGGATGAGAGTGATTCTGTTTTAAAAACTATCCAAGTTTCATTCATCGTCGGTATCTCCAAAACGACTGTCTTCAAAAGAGGTTTGTTCGCCATAAAACACGCAATTGACCTTGAGAGTGCGATCTTTTGTACGTTCGATACGCTTCAACCTCCATCTGTACTTGCGGCTCATATCCCAGCACTTATTTGGGTCAATTGCTTAGTTACCAGCTTATGACGTTAGATTAATTTTCGGGGTAGTGGATCAATATAGTTGACAGTGGCATCTACTATGATCCACACTATACCACGATCGCAAAATGTCAAACAAACAACAAACAAAAGTAGGGTGCGTCAGTAGGTAAAACCCAAATTTTTCGGGCTAACCTTAAGACTGACGCACCCTACGACCACGACTAATGACCAATTACATATCCGTCATCAACCTTGCTTTTCGTAAAATAAATGTCAAAACTGTTTCTTGACCAGTAATAATGTCGGCTCTACCTTCCATTCCCGACTGAATTGAATACTGGCGTGGGGTATTTGCCTGGGAAGTTCCAACTGCTTGATTGCCGGTAGATTCAAGTTTGGTTAGATAAGTTTTATCAGGTTTAATTGCAACTTCATAATAAGCAGTACCTAAATTATTACCGGGGTTTTGAGTGGCGATCGCATCTGGGGCGATCGCGCTGACTGTTCCTTTTAGTGTCCCGTAATCTGGGAAGGGTAAGGCGGAAATCCTCATCTGCACTGGTTGGCCGATTTGGATGCGGGCAATATCTTGGGATGTTACTCTGGCTTTGACTAAAAGGGGTACGTCGCTAGGGACGATTTGGGCGATCGCACTTCCGGCTTGTATTGTTTGACCGGTACTTTGTACTTCCAATTTGAGAATTGTACCATCAGCGGGCGCGCGGATCACGCTATTTTCGAGTTGTGACTGAATTTGATTGAGTTCTTTTTTAGCTTGAATTAATTGTTGTTGAATGGACGATCGCTTGACGAGCAAAACCCGCCGACTTCTGCCGAGTCTCTCGGCGACATCCGGCTGCGATGTGGCGATTTTTACAAGAGCGGACTCGACTACTTCTTGGGCGGCGGAATTTTGATTTTGGATGGTTTGAAATTGGCCGCTGGCTAAAATTTGATTTTCCAAGTCCCGCAGTTGCTGGTTGATTTGCTGTGCTGCTGCTTGAGACTGATTCATTGTGTCTTGGAACTGCTTTTTTTGAGTGCCCAAACGCGAAGCGTTGACAACTGCGATCGCATCTCCGGCTTTTACTGTCTGATTTTCGCTGACAGCAATGCTTTCGATGGTTCCTTCGGTTGCTGCTTGGACGACGCGCACTTCTCCGGCTGGACGGACGATCGCGTCTGCTTTGACTGTAGCACTGTATTTGGTGACGCTTGCCAGGGCGATCGCCCCGCCAAACGTCGCCACCATCAAAATTCCCCCCAAAGTAGTCCAGCGGCTGACAGGGGGCAAAAACTGGTCGTTATCAAAGGTTTCTGCGGGCATGGGTTCGGGTGTGCGAGGCATGGCGGCTATTGGGGGTGAGGGGAATTGTTTTGAATTTTAAGTTTTGAGTTTGGGGAAAGAGAATCGTTGTGAGTTTTAATGCCATTTCCAAAAAAGAATGCAACTCGCGGCCAACTCCAAAGCCTGATTAAATAAGTCATTTTCAAACCTCAAACGGTATGAGTTGGAAGAAGGAGAGATCGATCGCCTATTTCTTTTGTCACATTTATTTTCTAGCTTTCCGGACACCAAGGATAGATTTAGAAGTCTAAATCAAAATTCACATGGTCAAGGTCAAAATCCGCACAGCTTTGCCGTCCCCACCCGGAAATTTCCCCAAACATCAAGAATGGTGGATTCAGGCGGCAACAGTCAGGAAAACAGAGCATTTCCGCAATGATTTTTGGCACTGTTACCCGGTTTTTCTGGGATCGGTACGTAAGTAACTATATATGTCTTAATAGGAGTTCCTTATGCCGGACAATCAACAAAATTCACTTTTTACCGAATTAACCGATCGAGAATCTGGGACTGTCAGCGGTGGCAGCACTACCAGCGGTTTCAGCAGTGCTAACAGTAACAGCGATACCAAGAACAGCAGCAGCAATGGCATCAATACGCTGTTTTTCATTCCACAGCCGAGTCAGCTTTTCCTTTACGATCCGATTCGCAATCGCCCTTACAAAACCCTTGTAGTCTAGATAGCTGAGTAAAGTAGTGCGATCGGATAAATCTTAAAATTTTCTCAGTAATATTCCGGGCGATCGCAGAGGCATGGAGAAGTATTAGTCAGTAATCATACGAGGCTATCGAAATTATATAAAGTTTCTAGTTTTCGTTCAATATTATCAATTTAAATGGAGTCAAACGATCATGCAAGAAACAAAGGAAAATTCACTGTTTACTGAACTCACCTCTGAAGAA
>NZ_JAEQCF010000030.1:0-45469 GCF_020738625.1 Microcoleus sp. PH2017_09_SFU_O_A | reverse complement strand
GTCGCTATAAGGTTTTTCTATTACTGTATCATCAATACTCAGTATTCCTCCTTCTAAGGTGATAATATTCTGAGCTGTCTCGAATAAATCTTTCGGTTCCTTTCTCTTAATAAAAATCGATTGATAGAATCATGCGAAACATCTCCCAATATTTCTGCTAACCTATTATACCCCCCAAACTTTGGTTCTAAGAGCAAAAATAAAATATACTTTTCGGCGTTGCATTGTGCTGCCGAGGGTTTGGTAGTTTTTCTCATTGTCAAATACCTGGAAAGTAGACTACTCATATTGATCGATGCACTATTTTGTGATTTTGTCAATGCGTAAGTCCTAGATATTGATTAACAAAGGCACATAGAGATAGGGTATCGATCGATTGCCCCGGCAAACGTTCCGGATTCAATCCCTGTAAAAGCCCATCCGTCAATACGCTATAGGAACCACTTGCCAACTCGTAGGCCGGTTCGATCGCCTGGGATGCGGCCACAAAACAGCGACTAAGTAGGTCGGCACAAAAAAACATAACTATGTTAAGATAAGTAAAGAAAAAGAATATATCTACTGAGGTAATTCAATATATGGGTGCTAGATTAAGGGTATTCCTGACTCAACAGCAAGACAAAACTCTCTTAAAACTGAGAACTGCGGATGTACCACAAAAAGTCAAAGACAGAGCAGAAGTAATTAGATTAAATGCACATGGCTGGTACGTTGAAAAAATAGCTGCTCATTTTAACTGGACTCCACAAACAGTGAGAAAGGTTTTACATAAATGGTCGCATCTAGGCATGGAAGGGCTTTGGGAGTCACCTGGTCGAGGAGCCCTTCAAGTGTGGAAAGAGGAAGATATAGAGTTTTTAAAAGAATGCCTCAAAAACGAACCACGTACATATAACAGTCTTTAATTAGCCCAGAAATTAGAAAAAGAACGTTCTGTTAAACTAAGTGCTGCTCGATTAAGACGCATACTAAAAAAAAGGTTTATTTGGAAAAGAGCGAGAAAAAGTCACAAAGGAAAACAAGACCCCATAGTACAAGAAACGAAGCAATCCGACTTAGATATGTTGCAATTAGAGGCAGCGGCGGGAGGAATTGACTTAAAGTATTTAGATGAATCAGGGTTTTGTATGTGGAGTGAACCAGGTTATACTTATTACCCAATAGGTGAGCAAAAACGGTTAGAACAAACGAAACGGCGTGGTCGTAGACTAAGTATTGTCGGACTTCTTCAACCTGACATCAGTTTTGTCTACGGTTTGGTAATTGGAGGTGTCGATCGAAAAGCTTATATCAAAATTATGGAACTCCAAGCCCAGGAAGCTGCTGAGATTGGACGACCGAGAGTAATTGTACAAGACAACGGCCCAATACACCGATGCAAAGAAGTCCAAGAGTTATGGCCACATTGGGAAAAGCAAGGTTTATATATCTTCTTTTTACCCAAGTATTGTTCGGAAATGAACCCCATTGAATTGGAGTGGCAACACATTAAGAAAGATGAGTTGGCTGCGACATTTGTTTGATGATGAATTAGAACTCGCCTACGCCGTAATTCATGGAGTAGAAGCTAGAGGACAAAGGGGAAATTACACTACGCAACGTCTTAAGTTTAACTCCAATTAGGTAACTTAATGTTTTGTTACATAGAGTGGTTTTTTCCCGCCTACCTACTTAATGCTTTTGTTAAAACTCAGGAACTCGCCATGTCGAAAGGCTTCGATGACTTTGTTGCCAAACCGTTCCGAGAGGCAGTAATTTTCGAGAAGATGGCGCGACCTTTGGGAGTTCGCTATATCTATCAAGAGGAGTCGCCGAGGAAGTCCGAACAGGATGAGCCTGTTGTGCAACTGACTTCTGAGTCGCTGTCTGTGTTGCCGAGGGAGTCGATTGAGAAGCTTTATAAAGCAGCCGCTTGTGGAGACGAGCAAGCGGTAAGGCTGTTGATTGAGCGAGTTGCGCTGTCGCAGAAGCAAATTGCTGCGGCTCTAACTAAATTAGTTGACAATCAATACTTCGGACAGTTTTTTAACGGCTCTGTAAGCGTTACAGCGTAAGCCATGGCATTTTTAATGATTTTTTGAAACGAGCGGGCTAGAATTAAAGATTGAAAAAATAGTCATCTCTATAGCCATCAAGGGTTTGAGAGCCTCGATTAGATCTAAAACTGTCCGAAGTATTGGACAATATGAGCTTAGATATTATCAGCGATTTGACTCAGAAGTGCTTTTCGGCCGATTGTACGATCGCCCAATCCCAAGACAGTTCTCAAAGTTAACTCCCTGTTTAGAACCCGTACCTCATACCATTTTTCTAAAGATCCGATAGAGATCGAACACGACAAGACATTGTAATTTATACACTTTCCCTGTTTGCTAAAGTCTGTCATAACTTTAAAAAAATGGTATTAGCGCTCTTTCGTCACTTTCATGAGAGTAAATTCTCGAAGACACGACAGCAAAGGATCTCTTGCCAAATGCTCCCAACGCCAGCAAGGTGTTAGAAAATCGCTCCACAAAACCATACCAGATTAGCATTATCAAATTATGGTCAGATTTTTCCTTTCTTAGAGTGATGAAAGAGCGTTAGTCGGGTCAAGCAGCGATCGCGAGTGGGACTTGGGCGGTCAGCGCTTCATATTCGGGGAAAGAGTTTGTCTTTGGCGATCGGGAAGCTGCACCAACATCAGCATCAACACGATCGCTAGTACCGCCAACGCCCGAAGCTGTATTGCCAGCACCAACACCACCATCACCCGAAACACCCGCAGCAGAACCCCTCCCCGTTCAATTCACGGAAAGCAGCCTGACTCACTGACTTCAAGTACCCGATAAAGAAGCGACGGTCGGGTTTACCGTTGATATGTCCGTCAAAGAGCTTTCGCGGGACGCGAACTTTCCGCGATCGACGATCGCAGTCTGCTACTTACCCGAGCCAACAAGTATAAATTAATACCCTAAAATTTTTTAAAAAAGGATATGTGTAACAGGAAATAAAAATTAATAAATTTTTAAAGATCGAAAGTTTTTTTTTAGCGCAAATTCAAGTAATCTGTATCTTGAGGTTCAAAACCAGCCAGACCTAGCTATTTTTAGCTTAAATGGCCGATTTAACTCAAATTCCAGGAATTCAAAGCCTCTGGGAAAAAACGTCTGGTGATTCTCAAATTTGTGTAGCGGTACTTGACGGCTTAGTAGATCGGACTCATCCTTGTTTTGCCGGAGCTGACCTGAAACGGCTGCCGACATTAGTGCAGGAAGAAGTCTGCGTTACCGGTGCGATGTCTTTGCACGGTACTCACGTTGCCAGCATAATCTTCGGGCAGCACGGCTCGGAGATACCGGGAATTGCTCCTAGGTGTCGGGGATTGATAGTTCCGATCTTTTCCGATAACCGCTCTCGGGTGTCTCAGCTAGACATGGCTCGCGCGATCGAAACTGCTGTGAATGCCGGCGCTCACATCATCAACATCAGCGGCGGTCAACTTACCGAAATAGGTGAAGCCGAAGGCTGGCTGGAGAGTGTTGTGGAACTGTGCAGCGACAACAACGTATTAATTGTGGCTGCTGCTGGGAACGACGGCTGCAATTGCTTGCACGTCCCCGCAGCCCTTCCGGCAGTCTTGGCAGTGGGAGCAATGGACGATCTCGGTCGGCCTCTAAACTTCAGCAACTGGGGAGAAACCTACAGCAATCAGGGTATTCTCGCCCCAGGAGGAACTTAGATGTATTTTACGATCGCTCTCTAATTTTTGCGCTAAAAAAATTTATTTGACTATTAATAAAATTAATAGTTGATTTTTTCGCGAGCTATCTATACTATATATAAGTTAATATTTTCATTCACACTTTTAGAATAGCTAAAATTCGATGATGAAACAGCCCCGCCCTCTGAAATATGATTTTTATAAATTTTACTTGACAGATTTCAAATGTTACTGTACTGTTGTAAAGGTATAGAAATACCAGTCAAACGGTAAGGTACATCTCAAAAACTTGATAGTCAACTAGATGATCGGATCAAATAAACTTGTGACTAAGATTCTAAGAGTCCGTATATTTGATCGTAAAATCAGTTGTACCGGGTACAAATAAATCTAAAATCCTTATCCTGCTTAGGCTTATCTATTTTAGACTTATCTGTTATTTAGGGAGATGTCTATTAAGTTTGACTCTTGGTAATCCTGAAATATCAGGGCTTTGATAACGATGGATTAACCGTTTTACTTCGTAATTATCCTTGCCATGCAGAACTACTTGATTCTTTTAAAACGATATTCCGGGCTATTTTTAGATAGCCAAATGGCTTATTTTTTATAACTTTGAGCCACTACGAATAATTAAATCAATTTAATTTTCGTCCCTGACTTGTATTTGATTCAAGAGTTTTATACTTCTAGCCTTGTAAAACTTGTATTATGGTTCCCCTAACTGTTCCGAGTCTTGTTAAATGTTAGATACATTAAGCACCATATCCCAGGGAAATAATAGTATTTGTATTGCCGTTTTGGATGGCCCTGTCGATCGGAATCATCCTTGTTTCCAAGGTGCAGATTTAACTTATTTGCCCACCTTAGTTAGAGGGGAAGCTCAAACTAATGGCAATATGTCCATTCACGGAACTCACGTTGCCAGCATTATTTTTGGGCAACCGGGTAGTTCGGTGCAGGGAATAGCTCCCCGATGTAAGGGAATAATAGTGCCGATCTTTGCCGACGATCGCCGCAAGACATCCCAGCTAGATTTAGCTCGGGGAATCGAGCAAGCGGTCAATGCAGGAGCACACGTTATTAACCTCAGTGGGGGTCAACTGACCGACTTTGGCGAAGCTGATGGGTGGCTGGAAAATGCGGTTCGTCTGTGTCGAGAAAACAACGTCTTGCTCGTTGCAGCGGCTGGAAATAATGGTTGCGATTGCCTGCACGTACCCGCAGCGTTGCCCGCAGTGCTAGCAGTCGGGGCGATGGATGCAAATGGCAAACCCTTGGGATTTAGCAACTGGGGTGAAACCTATCAAAACCAAGGTATTCTTGCCCCCGGCGAGGATATTTTGGGGGCTAAACCCGGTGGTGGCACCGACCGTCTCAGCGGTACGAGCTTTGCCACTCCGATTGTCTCAGGTGTAGCAGCAGTGCTGCTGAGTCTTCAGCGGGAGCGGGGAGAAACCCCCGACCCCCAAAAAGTTCGTCAAATACTGTTGCAGAGTGCTTTACCCTGCGACCCTGACTTGCCAGAAGAAACCAGGCGGTGTCTGACAGGCAAACTGAACATCCCTGGAGCAATAACGTTACTAAAAGGAGGAAATATGGCAGAGAATTTCGCATCAGTGGGTGCATCAGAAGTAGAAGCTACAGGCTGTGGTTGTGATGGCAGCCTGAGCAATACGGGTGAAGCGATCGCCACCGCGCAAGGGCAATCGCCTCAAACCTCGGTTGCAACAGCAGCCACTGCGACTGCTGGGGCTGTCCCCAGCAACACCCCAAACTTGCAAGATTTGATTCAATCGTTTCCCACTGCTACAACCCAACAACCAATGATGCCAAATTTAACTGCTAATTCCGTCACCGCCAGCCAAGCCCCCAGCGAAATCGCTGACATGGGTCAGATTGTCTATGCCCTAGGAACCCTCGGTTACGACTTCGGAACCGAAGCTCGTCGGGACTCGTTCAAACAACTGATGCCCCCTTTTAACTTTGGGACAACGATGGTTCCGGCGAACCCCTACGATGCCCGTCAGATGGTGGACTACCTGGACGCCAATATTTCTGAGGCGCGATCGCTCATTTGGACGCTTAACATTGAACTGACTCCGGTCTATGCGATCGACCCCACTGGTCCCTTCGCAGCCGAATCCTACCGTGCTCTCCACGAACTCCTCGCGGGTCAAATTCAACCAGAAAACGATTCAGAATACGTCGAGCGCGTCAGCATACCAGGCATCTTGACCGGGCGCAAAGTCAAGCTATTTTCCGGTCAAGTTATTCCGGTAATTGAACCCCAAAGCACCCGTGGCATCTACGGCTGGAAAGTCAACAACTTGGTCACTGCCGCGATGGACGCGGTACAAGCTGAAGACGGCACTGCTGACGAAGACCGCATCCGCAAAACCTTAGATGGCTTCCTCAATCGCATCTACTACGACCTCCGCAACTTAGGAACCACATCCCAAGACCGCGCCCTCAATTTCTCTGTCACTAACGCTTTCCAAGCGGCCCAAACCTTCAGCGAAGCGGTTGCGGTCGGCATGGAACTCGACAGCGTTACTGTTGAAAAAAGTCCCTTCTGTCGCATGGATAGCGACTGCTGGGATGTGAAATTGAAATTCTTCGACCCTGAAAACAGCCGTCGTGCCAAGAAGATTTTCCGCTTCACCATTGATGTGAGCGATCTGATTCCTGTTACTTTGGGCGAAGTTCGTTCTTGGTCTTCACCGTACTAAAAGGCGACACAATTTGAGTGAGAGTGCAATCACAAAAAGCACTCTCGCCAAGATAGCTAAATTTGTTCACCCTATCAATACGGATAATCCTCAACCATGCGACTTCCTCTATTGTCTCCCCCAGTCAAACGCCCCCATTTCATCCAGCCTGCGCTGTGCGTAGATGTGGAAAATGGTAATCCCGATGATTTGGTGCATATTCGGATGGATCTGCTTCATGGTGCTAACTATAACGATCCTTCAGCCTATGCCAACCGCAGTTTCAACCAAGTGATGCACTCTAGTGCCAGCCAAAGTGCAGCCAGCCAGGGCTGGGGTGGCTTTGGGGGCATGGGACGATTCTATTAACGAGCCACTAGCCACTAATCACCATGCCTCAGCAAACTGAAATCCTATGGCAAATTGGTCAACCTGGTAAAGGAAGTCAGGAGTTTTCGCAGGTAGGTGGGTGGCACGCTGAATTTACCTATGTTGTTGGGTCAGATAAAGACCCCATTAACCAGCCACAGATGCCATCGCTGCTAGTGGTTCCAGCTTGCAAAACCAAACCGCAGAGGAAGGGAAAGCACCTTTTTTCCACCGACAAACTGAATATCCAATTCACCCTTGGCAAAAACTACAGCACAGGCGAACTTACACTCTTTTACAACTTTTTTGGTTCTCAAGTTGACACCCTTTTGGTTGATGGTGAGCCAGTGACCGAACTCGTCGGGGTCGGGTCAGGCAAGCCAACCAAAACCCAGATTCCTTTGCCAGCCCTCAGCGCCGGGAAACATATCTTGACCCTGACCACCGCTGTTGGTTTGGGAGATGGGGCACACCGGATCGACTACCTCAAGCTAGAGGGGATTGTGGCTTCCCAGCCACCGCAAACCCTCCAAACACCCAAAGAAACTAAGGAAACTAAGGAAACTATGGCTAATGAGAAAAAGGAAACGGCTAAGGAGAAAACAGAAGTAACACCCTCTGAAGTCTCCTCCACCCCAGAACCGAAAAAGTCTTACGTGCCCACTTCCCAGACCGGGCTGCAAGATTATTCCTACTGGTGCGACTACGCCAAGAAGCAAGCCAAGAAGTCAGAAAAACACCCTAAACCCTTCCGCCGGGGCCGCATCTGGGCCTAATCCCTAGCCTGTCTTGTTATCATCGTCCACTTAATGACTGACTGTTCGCTCTATGCAATCCACCACACTGCTCCAAATTAAGCCCCACTTTCATGTCGAGGCGATCGAGCCAAACCAAGTCTACCTCCTTGGCGAACAGAGCAACTACGCCCTCACCGGGCAACTCTACTGCCAAATCGTGCCTCTTTTGAATGGGCAACACACCCGGGAGCAGATTGTCGAAAAATTTGATGGGGCAGTCCCAGCGGAACACATTGACTATGTGCTCGATCGGCTCGCAGAGAAAGGCTACCTCACCGAGGTAGCCCCGGAACTATCCTCGGAAGTGGCAGCATTTTGGAGCGAGTTAGGGATTGCACCCCCCGTAGCAGCCGAGGGGCTACAGCAGCCGGTGACGCTGACAACGGTGGGCGATAACATCAGTGAAGTCACGGTTGCTGCCCTGGCAACTGCCCTGCGGGACATGGGCATTCCGGTGCAAAATTCCGCAGATGCAGATTCTTCAGTGGCGTTGAACATCGTCTTGACCGATGACTATTTGCAGCAGGAACTAGCCGCCATCAACAAGCAGGCTCTGGAGCGCCAGCAAACTTGGCTGCTCGTCAAGCCAGTAGGCAGTGTCCTGTGGTTGGGACCGGTGTTTGTTCCGGGAAAGACGGGGTGTTGGGGCTGTCTTGCCCATCGGCTGCGGGGCAACCGCGAAGTTGAGTCGTCGGTCTTGGTGCAAAAACAAGCCCAGCAGGAGCGCAATGGTCAGCATGGGTCTGTGGCGAGCTGCTTGCCTACGGCACGGGCGACGCTGCCTTCGACCTTGCAAACGGGGTTACAGTTCGCCGCCACCGAGATAGCCAAGTGGATTGTCAAGCAACACGTCAATGCCACTGCGCCGGGAACGGCACGCTTCCCAACCCTCGACGGCAAGGTGATCACCTTCAACCAGACAATTCTGGACTTGAAAAGCCATATCTTGATTAAGCGGCCGCAATGTCCGACCTGTGGTGACCCGGAAATTATGCAGCGACGAGCGTTTGAACCGCTGAAGCTAGAATCGCGCCGCAAGCAGTTCACCCATGATGGTGGTTACCGTACCACCAGCCCAGAACAGACCTTGCAGAAATACGAGCACTTGATCAGCCCTGTTACGGGAGTGGTAACGGAACTGGTGCGGCTCTCTGACCCGACTAATCCCTTGGTACATACCTACCGGGCGGGGCATAGCTTCGGCAGTGCCACCACCCTACGGGGGCTGCGTAATACCCTAAAATACAAGAGTTCTGGCAAAGGTAAGACCGATAGCCAATCCCGAGCTAGTGGTTTGGGCGAGGCGGTGGAACGCTATTCGGGCATCTTTCAGGGAGACGAACCCCGCAAACAGGCAACCCTGGCGCAACTAGGGGACTTGGCAATTCATCCAGAGCAGTGTTTGTACTTTAGCGATGAGCAGTATGCCAATCGGGAGAGCTTGAACGCTGAGGGTTCAGCGGCAGCCTATCGCTGGATTCCCCATTGGTTTGACGCCAGTAAAGCGATCGACTGGACACCAGTGTGGTCGTTGACTGAGCAAAAGCACAAATATGTACCTACTGGCTTTTGCTACTACAACTACCCCATGCCAGACGCTGAGCGCTTCTGTAAGGCGGATTCCAACGGTAATGCAGCAGGCAACACCCTGGAAGAAGCAATCTTGCAAGGGTTTATGGAACTGGTGGAGCGCGATTGTGTAGCTCTGTGGTGGTACAACCGCCTCAGCCGTCCGGGGGTGGACTTGACGAGCTTTGACGAGCCATACTTTGTCCAGTTACAGCAGTTCTACCGGGAACAGAACCGGGAATTATGGGTGCTGGATTTGACTGCTGACTTGGGAATTCCAGCCTTTGCAGGTCTATCTAATCGCACGGTGGGTTCAGAGCGAATAGCTATTGGTTTTGGGGCACATCTCGACCCGAAGATTGCCATTGTTCGTGCCCTCACTGAAGTGAGCCAAGTTGGGCTGGAGCTTGACAAAATTCCTGACGAGCGGATTAAGGGTGAGTCGAGAGACTGGTGGCTAGAAGTGACTCGAGCAAGTCATCCTTGTTTAGTCCCAGATGCATCGCAGCCGCTTAAGACTGCCAATGATTACCCGAACTCTTGGAGTGATGACATCTACACAGATGTGATGAATTGTGTGGAGAGGGCCCAAGCAGTAGGGCTAGAAACACTGGTGTTAGACCAGACGCGACCGGACATTGGCTTGAGCGTGGTCAAAGTGATTGTACCGGGAATGCGAACCTTTTGGTCGCGGTTGGGTCCAGGGCGGCTCTATGATGTGCCGGTGAAGTTGGGATGGCGAACCGTGCCCCTGCCTGAAGCAGAGATGAACCCTACAAATATACCGTTTTAAGTCTTTTTAAAGTTTGCAGGCGACGGCTTCGCTACGTGCCAAATGTCGTCCTAATAGGCTTCTTTCCAAAGAAGAAGAGGATTGACCCACCTCAACGGGTCAACAAACCAAACAACAAAATGAGGAAATTACTCATGGAAAAGAAGAACATTCTGCCCCAACAAGGCAAACCAGTGATGCGGAGCACCACTGGTAAACTCCCCACCTACTTGGCTGAACTCTCTGAGGAATCTCTCGGTGATGCTGGTGTGGGAGCATCTGCCACTACTTGTATGACTGCCTTCGATGGTGCGGAAGCATCTATCACTCATTGTATGACTGCCTTCGATGGTGCGGAAGCATCTATCACTCATTGTATGACTGCCTTCGATGGTGCGGAAGCGTCTGCCAGTACTTGTATTACTGCCTTCGATGGTGAGTAAGGATATGTAGCCTAGCTTACTTCAGTGGCACTACAGTTAACCTCCAGTTGCCATAGAAGTGATTTACTAGGCTGTGAGTTGTTGACGAGGTTAAAGATGTCGAGTTGCGAGCAAAACTTTACTTTATCCTGAGTTTTGTACACTTTCTTCATCTACCTCGTCTTCATCTTACACCTCCCAAAAGACAGGCGCTACAACGCTTCGGCGTTTAGCGGTGTGAAAAATGGGAAATTAATCGCCATCAGGTCAATCTCAGTGGCGATTAATTTCCACTAAATATTTTTTGCTAAAAAAGCAATCCGTACTTTGTTGTTAAACTTAGGCAATCCATTAAAATTAGCAACAAAAATTACTAAGATGATTACCCTAACTTCTATGCTTCAAAATAATCGTCTCAAAGACCGCCGTATTCAGTTTATCCGAGCCCATCAAGAGGCTTTTGATGTTGAGCCAACCTTCCCTCTCCCTCTTTTTGAAGAGGTAATTCTTGAGATTGAAGGTTCTTGTTTTGTTGAATCCTCTTGCCAAATTGAAGGTGGCCGAGTGCTAGCAGGGCGTCATGAGGTTTGTAAATATCCTGGAAAGTCTTGGCCGGAATCGCTAACTCATGCGTTTAAGTTATTAGATAAAATTGAGAATCAGTTGGGTATACGCATTAATCGTAACTCGTTTGAGCAGTTTGCAGCAGCACATATTGGCTCTCGTAAAATCACGAACAACAGTATTGGCATTCACTTGGGTTCAAAGCTGGAAGATTCCAGTGCAGTCTTCTATGTTTATATCGATGACGAGGAAGATCCTGAAGAATTAGCAAGGACAGCAATCGCTCTTGATGGCGGTCACTATTCAGATGAATTAACACAGGTTTTGATTAGAGATACTTGGGCAATTAGCTTTAAACTTTTCTTGGATGGTCGTAGTCGCGTCGAGCTATGTCCTTATGCTCCAGCACAGCCAGGATCATTAGGAATTAGAGGAAAGTATCTTACACCCTACATACAAAAACACTTTTCACCGAAGGTAAATTCTATTTTCAGGGGTTCTTATCTCCTTATGACACGCTTCTCTAAAGACTATGCAATGCCAGTCTTATGGTTTTACTTCACAAACATCAAAGACATACCAAAATATTTTCTATTTAATAGTTTAGGTGATAAGATATACGATTATTGTCAAAGTCAAAGTTGCATCACGGGTACTGGTGTGGCTGTTGCAGAGCCAGAGTTAGAGAAGACTCGATTAGAAAATTTTTGCTTTTACTACGATCAACGTGACGGATGTCAGCCACGTCCTGGTTTTGAATTTTCTTAAAAATGACCTAATATTTCGCAATTTCCCTTTACTAACATCCTCCAATAATCCCGTTCTGAAACTCTATGCTTCAAAATATTCAAAATAATCGTTTCAAAGACCGCCGTATTCAGTTTATCCGAGCTCATCAAGAAGCTTTTGATGTTGAGCCAACCTTTCCTCTCCCTCTTTTTGAAGAGATAATTATTGAAATAGAAGGTATATGTAGTGTTAAACCGTCTTGCAAAGTTGAAGGTAGTCAACTGCTAGCAGGACGTTATGAGACTGTTGTTCTCCCTATGAGAAAAACTTGGCCAAAATTGCTAACTCATACGTTTAAGTTCTTGGATAAAATCGAGAATCGGTTAGGTGTACGTCTCAATCGTAAATCGTTTGAGCAGTTTGTCGCAGCACATATTGGCTCCCGCAAAATTATGGATAACACGATTGGCATTCACTTAAGTTCAAAGCTGGAAGATTCCAGTGTGATGCTGTATATCCATCTCGACACGGAGGAAGATTGTGAAGAATTAGCAAGGACAGCGATCGCTCTTGATGGTGGTCACTACTCAGATGAATTAACACAGGTTCTGATTAGAGATATGGGCGTCATCGGTTTTGAACTTTTCTTCGATGGTCGTACTCACCTGACTCTATGTCCTGTTACTCCAGCACAGCCTGGATCATTAGGAAACAGAGGAAAGTATTTGACACCATACATACAAAAATACTTTTCAGAAAAAGTGAATTCCATTTTCAGGGAATCATCTATCTTCAAAATATGCTTCTCTAAAGCTTATGCAAGGCCAGTTTTAGGGTTTTACTTCAAAAACCTCAAAGACATACCAAAATATTTTAGGTTTAATAGCTTAGGTGATAGGATTTATGGCTTTTGTCAAAGTCAAACTTCTATCATTTTTTCTGGTGTGTATGTTACAGAGCAAGAGTTAGAAAACAGTCGATTAGAAAATTTTAATTTTTACTACATTCGATATGAAGAATATTAACTACATCCGTAATTTTGATTGTTTTTGAAAAAGATTCTGATGAGGAAATCAAAACTGAAGACTACTAGAGCAATTTCCACTCTGATGCGGTACACCACAAGGAACGCAAGTATTCTGCCCCTAAAGTTGGATTGACTTTACAGGTTTGGAAACCGCTATACATCCTGCACTCAGCACAATAAAATCCGAACAATAGGCAACGCCGCCAATCAGAACATCATGAATCTATCTTTCAAACAGCGCGTCAAACAGTCGTTCAACAGTCTGAAAAAAATGATAACCTTCTAACATTACACTGCTCCAATTGTTAACATCAAATAAGATTCCATTTATAATAATTTCATCGATCGCTATTGCCATTGACTCACTTTCCCAATCATCGTTTCCCATTATCTACGCCATGAGCAATCACCCTTTCGCGGTTTCCCTCAACCCTTTTGTCCAAGTCAAAAGCGCCGAAGACTACTACACCCTGCACTCGGCAGAATCCGATCCGACCGCTTTGCTAACCCTTGCCACAACGCCCGGAATCGGTATGGCTCTGGATCGTCTCAAGGAAGGCAACACCACCACCGCATCTCTCGTGCAAGGGTTAGCCGAACTCGATGGTCGGGCAGCCGGGGAACAGTTTGCAGTGACGCTACAACAATTGGATGAGCGGAGTTGGCTCAGTTACGCTGTGTTGCCGCTGGCAGTGGCGGTTCCGATGGTGGATTCTGCTGAGTTGAATTTGACCGAACTCTACTGGACACAAACCCGTCTGGGCCTGTCCCGCTTTGCCTACCAACATCCCTATGAAGGCACAATGGTGCTGGAGTCCCCGCTCTCGAAGTTTCGGGTCAAGCTCCTCGACTGGCGAGCAAGTGCGCTCCTGGCTCAACTCGCCCAGCCCCAAACCTTAGCAACACTGACGCCACCGCCCTACCTCGGACCAGAAACTGCCTATCAGTTCCTCAATTTGCTTTGGGCTGCGGGGTTTCTGACGGCTGACCCTGAACCCCCCTCGCTCCAGCTTTGGGAGTTTCACAACCTGCTGTTCCATAGCCGCAGCCGCTTGGGTCGTCATGACAATCCAACAGTAGATGAAAAGTTTGACCAGTGGTCGAATTTCCCGGTGGTGAAGCCGCCCATGAGCGACCGGATTGTACCGCTACAGCGTCCGCATTTGGGGACGTTGATGTGTAACGATGCCACGCTCACGCAAGCGATCGAAGCACGAAAATCCGTTCGAGATTATGATGAGAACCATCCAATGTCGGTCGAGCAACTGGGCGAACTACTGTATCGCACTGCCCGTGTTAAGGAATTAATTAACCAAGACCAGCTAATTAGTAAAGATTTGCAAAAAAAGTTAGGTACTGTTGCAGATTTTGACTATGGCGAGTTGAGCCGACGGGCTTATGCTGGTGGCGGGGGAATGTATGAATTAGAAATTTATCCGGTGGTACGGCATTGTCAAGGCTTGAATTCAGGGGTGTATCACTACGACCCTCTCAATCACCAGCTAGAGCAGCTACTAGAATGGGGGGATGATATTTTAGTTGCGTTAGGTTATGGCTTGGTCGAGAAATTCTGGGATCCACGTCCACAAGTGACGTTAGTAATTACAGCACGGTTCGGTCGCATATTTCGTCGCTATTACGCTATCGCTTATTCGACTGTGCTTAAGAATCTTGGACTGCTCTATCAAAACTTTTACTTGGCGGCAACCAATATGGGTCTGGCTCCCTGTGCAGTGGGGGCTGGGGATAGCGATGCTTTTGGTCGAGCGATAGGCCTAAACTATTTGGAAGAGTCGGCTGTCGGAGAATTTTTGCTCGGGTCGTTGCCCAACCGCAATGTTGAAGCAAGTGGACTGGAGTCGATTGAGGTTGATAGCTCAGAATATCAGACTGAGACTATGGTCTCGGCTAGGGAGACTGAATTGGGTGGAGTTGAGGCTAAGCCTGAGTCTGGTGAGACAGGAGTATTGAGAAATCAGCTTGAGCCAGTTGGGCTAGTGGCAGAAATTCCGCCGCCTGGGGTGTGGGACAGTTCTGACAATACCTCGGTAAAAGTTGAGGACATTGGGGCTGAGGCTGTTGACTTGGCTCCTTCAGATTTACTCTCCCAGACTCCAGATTCATCCAGTGTCGCTGAGGGTGAAAGATCGTCAGCGGCGGTTTCAGCTAGTAAAGTTGATAGCTCTGCAACCAAACTATCGCTGGCACTCCACCCCCATGACCTCGACGATCGCATTCCTGGACTGGCCCAACTCCACAACCAAACTCTCGGCGACCCCCGCATCACGATTGTAATTCTAGACGGCGACCCAGATTACACATTGTCCTGCTTTGCTGGAGCTGAAGTCTCCAAGGTGTTTCCCTACTGGCACGAACCAGCAGAACCAATCAGCCCACAAGATTACGCCACCTACCAAGCAATCCGCGACCAGGGGCTAAAGGGTAAAAAGAAGGAAGATGCATTCTACGCTGCCCTCCCAAAAAACAAGGAGCGGGTTGAACTCAATGACCATGCCTGCCACGTCACCAGTATCATTGTGGGGCAAGAACACAGTCCTGTTTTCGGTGTGGCTCCCAAGTGTCGGGTAATTAATATGCCCCATGATGCACTAGGAAACTATGCCGATATGCTGTCACCCCTCAACATAGCCCGTGCCTTCGACTTAGCCTTAGAGTTGGGAGCAAATATTATCCACTGCGCTTTTTGTCGCCCCACCCAAACGGGAGAAGGAGAAGAGATCCTTGTCCAAGCGATTAAGAAATGTCAAGACAACAATATTTTGATCGTCGCGCCGGTGGGGAACAATGTACACCAATACTCGTGTCTGCCCGCCATGCTGCCGGGAACTTTGGCAGTGGGAGCCGCAAAAGTCGATGGTACACCGTGTAAATTTAGCAACTGGGGCGGCAACAACACAGAAGAAGGCATCCTTGCTCCGGGTGAAGATATTCTAGGGGCGCAACCCTGCACCGAAAAACCTGTGCGTCAGACAGGAAGCAGCATGGCTGCTCCTGTCATCACGGGCATTTCTGCGCTGCTGATGAGTTTGCAACTGCGAGAAGGAAAACCCATCGATGCCGAAGCCATCCGAGCCGCCCTACTCAACACCGCGATTCCCTGCGACCCAAAGGTTGTAGAAGAACCGGAACAATGTCTGCGCGGCTTTGTCAATATCCCCGGCGCAATGAGAGTGCTGTTTGGGCAACCCTCCCTCACCATTTCCTTCGCGGGCGACAAAGTGACCCGCACCGAACGTGCTGGATATGCCATGCCTAGTGCTACGGTTGCCCCGGCTGGCATCACCGCCGCTATAACGGCTACTGATACCAGCCCAGCCGTGCAACCCGCCACTCTTGCTACACCCACAGAAGCATCCGTTACTGTTGCTGACTCCGCCACAGTGGAAGCCAGCACCGCCTATTCTGGCAACGTTTACGCCCTAGGGACTCTTGGCTACGACTTCGGGGATGAAAGCCGCCGCGACACTTTCAAGCAACTGATGGCCCCCTCCGAAATCAACGGTATCATGGTGCCCGCAGACCCCTACGATGCCCGCCAGATGATCGAATACCTCGATCGCAACCCCGATGAAAGCCGTTCGTTAATCTGGATATTGAACTTGGATGGAGACACGATCTATGCCCTAGATCCAACAGGGCCGTTTTCAACAGATATCTACGAGATATTTCTGCTCATGTTGGCGGGGCAACTAGAGCCAGAAACCAGCGATGAGTTTGTAGAGCGGATCAGCGTACCCGCCCGACGCACCAACCGCACGGTGGAACTCTTCTCCGGTGAAGTTGTGCCTGTGGTGAAGGTACATGACGTGCGGGGGATGTACGGCTGGAAAGTGAATGCTCTGGTGAACGCGGCAATGGTGCGAATCTCTCGTCAAGTAGACGAAGCCCAAGAACCGATCGTCCGACAAGCTCTGACCTCCTTCCTCAACCGAGTCTACAACGATCTCCGGAATTTGGGGCAGACTTCGCGCGATCGAGCGCTCAACTTCGCTGCCACTAACATATTCCAAGCCGCTGTGACCTTTGCTCGGGCGATCGCCCAGCGTCGTCAACTGGACACCATTACAGTGGAAAAAAGCCCTTTCTGTCGCCTCAACAGTGACTGTTGGGATGTCAAGCTAGAGTTCTTCGACCCGGAAAGCAGTAGTCGATCGCGCAAGGTTTTCCGCTTTACCCTTGATGTGGTGCAGCCGATGCCAGTCACTTTGGGTGAGGTGAGGAGCTGGTCAATCCCTGGTAAAGTGAGTTGAACGCACTGGTGACGGACTCACGTCACAAGAGTCGGTATGACATGAGCTTCTAGGCCATTCCAGAATTTCCTTGAACTGAGATCTTGCACCATTTTCAATTAGCCTTTCATGGGCGGGCGGGACGCCCACCCCACAAGAAAACTCACTCTTTGTGGAACAGGCCGGAAAGCCTGTTAAGCGAGAATGGTGCAAGATCTCAGTTCAAGGTACTCGTAATTTTAGGAATAATCCTAATACCTTTGCGCGACTTAAGTTAAAGAGTTTTTATGAACAGGCATCTTGTCTGTTCCACAATTTGTATTGCTAAGGCTCAAGAAGTAAAAACATGGGAATAGAATTTAACCATTTATATATTACTCTCGACACAGAAACACTAGAGTCAATAGCCAAATCAGAGTTCATTAGCCAAGAATTCTGCACAATATCCAGAGATACCGTAGAAACTGATACAGAGAGTTGGGCGGGTACTTATCTCAGAGGGAAACATAGCTATCTTGAGCTTTTTGCACCAGGGGGTGCTGAAGGGTTTAGGGAAGGTTTTTCGGGTATTGGTTTCAATAGTAAACAAGCAGGACAGATTGATATTGTAGATGAAAAACTAAAATCCTTAGTCGCCCAAGAAACGTTTTCTGATTTGCAAATTCGTCAAACCGAAGATGGAAAAGTACCCTGGTTTCATTATTGGGCGCTCAAATCAGAGAGAGAAGCCTTCAGTGCGTGGTTGATGGAATTTCATCAGGATTATTTAGACTATAAAAACATCAAGCTTACCAGTGCTGGTTGCTTTGACCGTGCTGCTTATCTAAAAAACCTTGCTACCTCCGAAACTTCTTTATTTGAAGACATTTCAGAAGTTCATCTTGAATTGACTTTAGCGGAACACGAGGAACTAGCATTACTACTTCGAGTCTTTGGCTATCACTCATCTTGCTCAGGAGATATTACTACCTATCGTTCTCATGGTTTTACTTTACAAGTATCTCAGAAAGTTGCTCCAAGTTATCGAATTCGCAAGGTTGTTTGCACGATGAAGGATCAAGTTCATCAGCAAAGAAAGTTCACTTTCGGTGATAATGCACAGTTAAATGTGGGTGGAGAGTTGGCAATTTGGCAGTTTGGATGACTGAAGCAATAAGTTTAAAAATAGCGGTATCCCTTTGTTTGGTAGTGCAACTGATAAATTTGGCAACCGCTTGCTACCCTATTTATCAGTTGCGTCATGTCCAATAATGTCAGCCCTCAAGCTTTATATTATATAGCAATCCTAAATCATTCATGCAGATATGTAGGGGCGGTGCCCCCGTGCCCGCCCTCCGGGCGATTTGGGCAACCACGGGGGGATTGCCCCTACAAGAATTATGCAAATGATTTAGGATCGCTATAGGACTTACGCAAAAACTCCGGGTTCTGACAAAAATCGTCGCTTTTTAGATGAATATTGACGCAGAACCCTGGTTTTGTGCCTCCCGTGCGTAAGTCCTGTATTACTCAAATATTGATGCTGAGAGGGATTTTTGAAGGCTGCAAAAATCGATAAGACACCAGCCTTTGGGCATCTGCTTCGAGAATTTTTGCTTCGATGTCATTCAGGTTTACCTTGAATTTCTCGAAAGCTCTTTTCAACTGCGGCTCGACAAAAGATGAACCGGGGTAATCGAGGAGGTTCGTATAGTAAACTGAACCCAACAAATAAAGCACTTCTATTTGGAGTAATGCTCGCTCTAGTGGCGGTAGCGAACCCATGAAATTTTGCTGCTGTGCGGAGTTGGTAGGTGCTGGAGAATAGCAACCCAAAGGAAATGCTGGTGCGTAGGTCATCAAGCCACTTTGCGGAAAGTTAACAGCAGCGTGTTGGGCGCTAGCTGCAAAGATAACCGTAGAGATGGCCTCTACTAAATAATCTAAGCTTGCAATCCGACCGTCAGCATTTTCGCCAATATAGCAGTGTCCTTTGGCAAACAATTCACCAGCCCAATTTTGCAGTTGTCGATCTGCCACTACGGACTTATCGCTAGAATAGTGCAGGCGCAGGTATTCGCCCACCCACTGATGGATCGCATCCCAAATTAGTTGTCCGTCATCTCGATAAGGATAAATCGGTAATTGCTGGGAATTATTGACACCCCGTTTTTCTAAAGTTCGGGGGAAGGCAACTTCATTAAAGTTAGCTAAGTGGCTCATCGCTTCTTTAATAGCGAGTTGGCCGTTACTGCCTATAGTGGCACTCAATAAGAAGTCTATAGGCCCTTCTGGTGCTAATAAATTCTTATGTGCGCCGTAATTAATCAAGATAGTACCTTGCAAGTGAGGTTTCAACAAAACCATTACAGGATGACTTTTATCGGTAAAGCAGCGATTAGTTGCCAGAACAAAAGGCTCAATAAATAAGTGAGTCTGAGCTAGGTGAGATATCAGCTCGTGGTAATTGCTATCTGCCATTTGCACGACGGTTTTAGCTGTCATCCAGTTGTCGCCATCTAGGGGCGTAAATACAGGATTGTTATCCCCCGGAACTTGTTGGCAGCGAATTGCTATTGGCCGTAAATTTCGATCTTGACACTGTTCGGGCGGTACTGCAAATAATGCGATTGGAGCATACATATACTTTGGCAACCCACCAATATCGCTATTGACTAAACTATCGAGCTTGGAATAATCTGCTAGATAAAGTCGCCCGGATTGCAGTGCTGCTTCTAGATTATCTTCATGCAGAATCTCTCCGTACTGTTCGCTGGTAATTAACAGGCGCTCGTCTAGTTCTTGGATTTGATTGAGCATTACAGGGTTTGGCCCTGCTACTTGCATATAAGCAAAAACTGCATCTTGTTGGAAATTTCCTACAGTTGCGGGTCTGATTGTTAACGGGTTGAGTAAGTTTTCGTAATCTTCGAGAGTCGGATTGACAGTACCGCGTACAAGTATTTCCGTAGAATCAGCTTCCTGGTTAATCAATTCTTCTCCCAAACATCTAGCAATTCCTTGAAGGTGCTTGTATAATTCTTTGTCAACTTCCTCAACTTCCTCAACTTCCTCGAATTGAGCGACTTCCTCAATTTCATCAACTCGGTCAACTTCATCGAGTTGCTCGCTTTTGAGATTTCGTGCAGATTTCACTTCTAAGTTTCCGCTGAGTTCAGCTTGTATTTCTCGATCTATTCGATCGAATACATTTTCAACTTCACTAAAATCCCCTGTCAAGGGAATGCTACTTTTAACCTTGGGGGATACTTTTCGCTCCAAGACTGATTCTAGTTTTAAAACAGCATTAGTTAATTCTGCTTGTCCCTGGGCTGCCCTTATTTCACGCTCGATAGACTCTAACGAATCAATTTCACGCTCGTTTGACAGCGAGCTTTTGAGAAGATTAGCCGACTTCTCAGCCTCGTTCAAAATACTCAGCGTACTCAACACTAAACTCACCCATTTCAGGCTGGGAAGTTCATCGGCTTTAGGCAGTCTAGGCAGGTTGGCGATCGGACTAGGCGATACCTCAGTCATAGCTAAAGGAGCTAAAACTGTATAGTCATATTCGTATTTACCAGATACAATCAACCTGCGAGCCAAAGGAACCGTAGCTAAAAAAGTGACTAAACGGTATACGGTTTCAATGATTTGTTGCCTGGAAAAAGACATATTTTGCTCCAAAGACAAATATTACTAGATTGGGTGAATCGAGAAGTTACTAGATTGGGTGAATCGAGATTAGATTCTTCAGTATTGGTTGGTAACAGTTTGACTCTTAATTTTGTATTAGTTGCATCAGTTGATATAGCAATCCTAAATCATTTGTGAATTTCTTACTCCCTCCTTTTGCTAAGGAGAGGGTTGGGGTGCCGGAAAAAATTTACGACTCCTGCAAGGATTGCTACAGATTTTTAGCTGCTTGCGACTGCTACCAATGAAGAACTGGCAAGTTGTCGGATCGGGATTAAAGTTGAAAGCCCAACCCAAAAATCCACTGTTTAACGAACTCAGCTAATATAGCATACCTGCTGAGCGACATCAGAATTCTCCTCACAGACCACCATCAGGAAGCTCGCAGGTGAAAGAAAGTCGATCGCGAGCGTTGTGGATTGATGCTTGCTTGCAAGAGGGCTTGCGCCAGAGAGCAATAGCGCCAGCAAAGGCTGGAAGCTAGTTCTCATCCTAGTTCTGTGCTTGAAGCCGTATAAATTAATACACCAAATAAATAAGAAAAAAGATGACTGCAAGCCGGAAACAAAAGTTAACAAAACTTTTTAGCTAAAAAGTTTTTTTAGGCGCAAATTCAAGTAATCTATCTTTTGAGGCGAACAACCAGTCAAATCTAACTATTTTTCCAGAAAACGGCTGATTTAATCCAAATCCTGGGTAATTAAAGCGAATCGGAAAAAACCGATGGCGATTTTCTTCCTTGTGTAGGGCCACCCACTCGACAAGCGGGTGGACTCAAAGCTTGAGACGGCCAAATATTTCTGATATTTTCCCTCTACAACTTATAACTGGCTTCAGTTCTTGCCGCTCCTGCACGGCTCCCCCAAACCTATTTACTTCATACCCAAAAATGGCAATTGAGGATCTTTTCGCCAAGTACAAAAAGCCCAACATCGTTATTATCATTACCGACCAACAGCGCGCCTTGCAGCACTATCCGCGGGACTTCATCTACAGGCTCCCCGCGCTGAAGCAGTTGATGAGCAACGGTTTGAGTTTCGAGCGGGCATTCACCGCCGCTTCCGCCTGCGCCCCCAGCCGCGCGACTTTCTTGACCAGCCAGTATCCGGCAAAGCACAAGACAACGGATACAGGTCAGCTACAACCGAAAGAGCCTCTGAACACGAAGCTGCCCAACCTCGCCCATGTCCTAGAGAAAGCCGGCTACAAAACGCGCGCGTGGCTGGGCAAATGGCACCTTGGAGAAATTGATACTAGCCCCATCGAGGCTGGATTCACGGAATGGGATGACCCGGACGCAGGCATCACAATCAGCGATTACAACACCCTAGGTGGTGGCGAGGCAGATAACGACAGTCGTTACCTCGCAGATATGCTGAAGTTCGTGGAACGGCAGGACGAGAAGGCTGAAGATCCGTTTTGCCTGGTTGCGTCCTTTGTCAATCCTCACGACGGGTTCGTAGCGTTCAGAGGGCTGGGTGGCTCTGGATACGAAAGTACAACTCTCACTAAAGTTGCTGTAGATTTGCCGCTTAACTACAAGCAGGATCTGGATAAAGAGAACAAACCCCGCGCCCAAGCCTCAGCGAGTTGGTGGACTTTCGCTAAACCTGGCTCTAAGATGCCTCCCAAGCACAGACCGCAGGATTATGTCAACTTCTACGCCTATCTCCAGATTTTGGTCGATCGACAAATCGAGCAACTCCTGGACGGTCTGGCGAAGCAGAATCTGATCGACAATACCCTGATTATCCGCTTCGCCGACCACGGTGAAATGGCTATGAGCCACGGTTTAGTTGAGAAATTCTTTAACGCTTACGAAGAAAGCATTCGCATACCCTTCGTGTTCTCCAATCCTGTAGCCTGGCCTACAGCGCAGACTACCCAATCCCTTGCCAGCAGCGTCGATTTGACTCCGACCATCGCCTCGTTGCTTGGTGTCGAGTGGCACAAACCGGAGGAAGCGATTCCAGCAACAGCCAACCCGACGATTTTTTACGGGCAAGATTTGTCGCCAATTCTCAACAATCCGACTTCCACTGTCCAGGAATCCATCCACTTTACATACGACGATAATCCAGCGGTTATACCTCCTCCAGAAGATAAACCGAAGCAGAGGATTTTGCACCCCAGTATCGTCCGAACGATTCGGACTTCCAAGTGGAAATATTCGGTCTACTTCAACGAACAAGACGAGGCGAAGGCTGAGGGTGCCGAAGGGGATTGGGAACTCTACGACCTAGAAGTAGATCCTTACGAGGACAAGAACCTAGCTGGTAATGGCGATCCCGAGATTAACAAGCAGCAGTGGGAATTGGAGCGGCAATTGCAAGATGCCATGAATCGCCTGGGAACTATGCCGACTGCCTTCAAATGGCCTCCCCAGAAGACCTTGTTAAGCCGAGGCGCACCCGCCACCAAACCCACCGATATCTAGAGCGCGAGCGCCGAAGTAAGGAGTCCCGCCAAACTAGGGAGAGGATGGTGTTTTCCCTCCTTTCTCTGATTTGGGCAATATTCGATCGATCAATTAGAAAAACTCAATTACCAGTTGGTTAACCTATGGAAGCAGTTTGGGATACGTTAAAGAATATCAATTACTCTGGCATACCGATTGCTAGAATCGCTATTGTGCTCGTTGTTCTAACCTTGACACAGACGTTAAGGCGATTTTTCGTAGCAGTCATTGTTAAAACTATTGAGAGTTTTACTAGCAAAACTAAAACAACACTTGATGATGAGTTGATTACAATTATCAAGCCTGCTTTAAGTTGGCTGATTCTGATAGGTGGATTTTGGCTGAGTAAAGAAATTCTGGCAGATAACTTAGGTTCTCAACTAAATCAAACAATCGGTAGCCTGCTCAACTATACAGTTATTTTCATAGTTGCCTATGTTATTTACCGATGCTCTTCTATTTTCGGTCAGATTATAGCCAACTTAGTGCTGCACACCGAAACAGAGCTCGATGAATTGCTCAGACCTTTAATGCCCAAGATTTTTCAATCAGCAGCAATTATTGTCTTTATCATCAAGATCAGCGAGGCATTTTTAGGACAATCTGCTGCTGCATTGGTGGGGCTATTGGGCGGTGCCGGTATCACTTTTGGTTTGCTGCTGAAGGATATTGTTTATGACTGGTTTTGTACGCTGATTATTTACTCCGACAATCTCTACCGAGAAGGTGACTGGGTGGGGATATCCGGGGTCGATGGTTTCGTGCAGATACTCAATATTGGATTCAGAACTACAACTCTACATATAACTAAGTGGGGTTCTATCATCAAAATGCCCAATTCCAAAATGATTTCTGGAATTGTCGAAAACTGGTCGCAAAATCCGGGTAAAGAATTAAAATGGGGCTTAGTCTTAACTCTCAAAATAGACGGCATTTCGGCGGGGCAAACGGCGCGGATTTGTGAAAAGCTTGAAGAATTGCCGAAGTACATTCAAGGCTTGTCTCCGTCGTGTACGGTGCGGTTCAAACAAATTGACAAAAATGCCCGGGTTATTGAAATTATGGCAGTTGTCAATGACGATAATTTCTACTTTGATGCTGAGAAAAACTTAAATCTAGCTATACTAGAATTACTCGAAAAAGAAGGAATAGATTTCCTACACGTGGAACTAAGAACGGAACCTGAAAAATACAAAAAGAGCCTGCAAGCAACCAACAATTGAGCATTCATGTTGGCTCGAAGTCAATTTAGAGTAACTGCTTGCTCGCATCGTGCGATAGCGGTTGAAAATCGGGTGAAGTACAGTTACAGTCCTAGCAGACATCTGTACTTGACTCCACTCATTAATGCTAAATTGCCTGCTTTTCTCTCGATAATTCAACCTCAAATATATCGGTCATCCAAGCATTTGAGGGAAAAATATCCCGCTCCGTTTAATAACAACGGGGATTCCTGCTAAATTTACCGCACTCGCACTCTCGGAAAGCCAAATGTCAACCGCCTCTTTAACAACTCTAATAACTATTCTGGATTGCCATTCTACTCTAAAAAATGATGGCGAAGATGTCATTCAAGGATTGACCAAAAGCCCAAAAACTTTACCCGCTAAATATTTTTACGACAGTCGCGGTTCTCAACTTTTTGAACAAATTTGCGAATTGCCCGAATATTATCCAACTCGCACAGAAGCCTCGATTTTGCGCCAATATGCTGGTGAAATCGCACGGATAACAGGTGATTGCGAACTCGTAGAATTAGGCAGTGGCAGTTCCACAAAAACTCGCCTTTTGCTAAATGCTTATCAATCTCGAAATTACTCCTGTAAGTACGTGCCTGTTGATGTAAGCGCCAGCATTCTCAAAGAGAGCGCCCTTCAATTGCAAGTAGAATATCCGGCTTTGCACGTTCAAGGGTTGATAGGAACTTACGAACAAGCCCTCGCTCAATTAACGCCTGCATCTTTGCCTGCGCGGATGATTTTCTTCTTGGGCAGTTCTCTGGGTAATTTCACGCCGCAGGAATGCGATGTTTTATTGAACCAAATTAAAGATGTACTCGCTCCGGGAGATTACTTTTTACTCGGCATTGACTTGCAAAAATCCCAGCAAATTTTAGAAGCAGCTTATAACGATTCTCAAGGTATAACTGCCGCTTTTAATTTAAATATGCTCGACCATTTAAACTGGCGTTTTCAGGGTGATTTTGATACTAATTTATTCACCCATCAAGCTATTTACAATCAACAAGAGAACCAAATTGAAATGTACTTGCATTGCCAAACAAGTCATGTAGTGAATTTAGAAAAGCTTGGATTGAATGTTACCTGGAAAACTGGCGAAAGTATCCTTACGGAAATTTCTCGTAAATTTGATTTAGACACTGTGGAAAAAGAACTAGACTCCAAAGGACTGAAAACCATAAAAAGCTTTACAGATCCCCAAAAGTGGTTTGGTTTAATTCTGTGTCAAGCCACTAAATGAATCACCCCGAGCCTTCGGTATTGTTTGGTTCCCAACTCTCCAAACAATACAAATTAATCTAGAAAATACGCAACCGCAGACGGCAGCACGTACTAGAACTATATTTAAAAATGTGCGTTCTCAATCGCGAGGTAGATGATGTGCTTTTCTTGTTTCAAGACTTGCTGTCAAAGTATTTGGATCGAGAAAGCGATCGGTACAAATTTCCCCAAAACGGTTGATTTGTAGTAAGCTTTAACACACCGACTTCTCAGAGCTTGAATAACCGCATTTTTTAGTAGGTTTCGGGTATAGTACGAGCCGCACTTTCGCTTGTCAAGAGTGCGTAACTCTGGTCTGATTCAAGTTAATTATTTCCTCGCCTCTATTGCTATAAAAGTAATATTTGGTGTATACTTATTTAAGCGGTTACAGCAGTGGGAGAACCAACAAAACTCTGTAACAGCCAATACCTTCTATGGAGCTATCTGAATCATGTGTACGAGAATTCTATACGTTGATGGAAAATCATTAAAATCGGCAACTGCAGCTGGTAACGTTGTGACCGGTCGCAACATGGACTGGGCAGCCCCGCTTGAAAGCGAGATTTGGGCATTTCCAGCAAATATGGAGCGCCAGGGGGGAACATACAATAATAATGGTGATAGTTCCTTTACGTGGACATCTAAGTACGGCAGCGTAATTACCTCCGCCTTAGACGCTTGCACTACCGACGGTATCAACACTCAGGGTTTGGTTGCCAATTTGCTGTTCCTGGTAGAATCGGACTACGAACGAGGGGACGGGGAAGAACAATTGCCAAAAATGTCAACTGCGGCATGGGCGCAGTACTTCCTCGATAGTTTTGCCACGGTCAAAGAGGCGGTTGTAGCGATGGAACCAGACAATTTGTTCGAGGTGGACGCGCCCGTCATACCGGACGGCAGCAATAAGAAAAGTACAGTTCACCTGTCAATTTCCGACGCAACTGGCGATTCCGCAATTTTCGAGTACGTAGGCGGCAAGCTACAAATCCACCACGGTAAAGATTATATCGTGATGACCAATTCTCCGACCTACGACAAACAACTGGCAATCAACGAATACTGGAAAAATAAGAATGGCATGATCGTGCTGCCCGGTACTAACAACGCCTCCGATCGATTTGCCCGTTGCTCGTTTTACCTATCGGCAGTCCCGCGCGATCATATCAACGATGTACGCACAGCTATTGCAACCACCTTTAGCATAATTCGCAATGCCGCCGTGCCGATCGGGATCGCAGACCCCGAAAAGCCCAATCTTGCCTCCACACTTTGGAGCACCGTTTCCGACCACAAGAATCTGGTTTATTACTACGCAAACAGCCGCAGTGCGAGTGTCTGTTGGATCGATCTCAAGGAATTAAATCTTGCCGATGGTTCGGGAGTGCGGAAGATCGATATGCTCGAAGAGGTCAACGGTTCCTCAGGACCGGAACTAATCGAAAAGTGGGAGCTCGGTGGCGACCTCACCGACCACTTTGTACCGACCGCTCCGTTTGAATTCTTGCCTCACGCTTAAGTGCCAACGCTTCCGGGTCAGGTATAGCCTTTCTGGGATAGATGAGGTATGCCAGATTCTAGGTACATCAAGGTTTTCAACCTTTGATACCTCATCTTCGAGAGCGATCGCCGAGCCAAAGCTTCTGGATCGGCTTTGGCTTGGCGATCGCCGTACCAGCAAGGGTCGAGGTTCAATTCCCGCCATCAATGCCCTTATAGGACGGCTTGAGGAGGCTCTTTTCCAGAGCAGCCGCAGGGAACATAATTCCAGGCTTCTTAGTAGGATGGTTCAGCGTATTGAATATCCGATCCCAAAATCCTTGAATGCCGTAGTTTCCCTTAAAGCGAGAGTGGTGGAGATCGTGAAAATCTGAGTCAATGAAAAATATTGACAGAGAGCTGTGACCTTCTAAATTGTAAGCATTGCCGATCGCAGTCCAGGCGCACAATTGAGTAATATCGTATCCGAATACAAAAACAGGCAAAACGTCCGCAATGGTGACAATGGCATATTCAAGCAGGCTTTTATGACCGGCTACAAAACTGGATGAATCCAAGAATTCGTGATGTTTGAGATGTATTTCCTGCAAGAACTTTTTGTGAAAGAGCCTATGGGTAACATAAAAGCAGAAATCCGCCGCCATTATTCTCGCGAAGAATCATCCAAAATTTAAGAGCCAGCTATTTCCCCGATGAACTTCGGGAGCTAGGTACAGAATAATCGCTGCTGCTACTAAACTTTTAATTTCTCCGACCAGAATTCCTTGAGCAGTAAATTCAGGGAACGGTTGTTCTTTCACTTTCTTGACTCGGACATTGAATCTTTGCCGCCAAGTCTCGTTGTTCTCAATAACTTTTTCAATAACAATACCGAGGCTGTAGAATGAAAGTGACCCTACCAGCCAGTACAGCAAAACCTCGGCGGTAAAGCCGAGATGGAATTTATTTGAGAGCCAATAAATTAACTGCTGGACTAGGGTACAAGCAACAGCTACTTTGATAAAAAACTCTATTTAAAAAAATAAATTAAATAGTTTGACTGTTAGTTTATCCTGAGAAATTACAGTTTTTTCAGGGCAATTATTGAGTAGGTTCGGGGGCTGAGAACCTGGACTGAGCATTGTTTTGTTTTTTCACGTTCCGTTATCGGGGTACGAGGAAATACAGCGGTTATCGGTTTGGTGAAGTACGCCGCGATCTCAAGAAATTCAGCAAAGAGAAGCAATCACTCCTTGATAAAGTTATATCGAGCGAGCGATTGCTTATGTAATCTCTTAGATTAGCTAATAATGATGAACTAATTGTATTTTAAAACATCCTAACTACCTTATGCTCATTAAGATCCTGATTAACAAGCTTGCCTTGCCCTTCTAACTTTGCGTCAAGCACTTTGTTCTCTGCACGACCATT
This sequence comes from Microcoleus sp. PH2017_09_SFU_O_A, assembly GCF_020738625.1. Lineage (NCBI taxonomy): Bacteria > Bacillati > Cyanobacteriota > Cyanophyceae > Oscillatoriales > Microcoleaceae > Microcoleus > Microcoleus sp. PH2017_09_SFU_O_A. The sequence goes on along the minus strand of NZ_JAEQCF010000030.1, from coordinate 17,009 downwards.
ATCAAATTCACGCGCTGTTTCTAACAATTCAGTCTTGATAAATACACTTCGGGCTGATACCCCTTTATAAATACCTGTTACAGGATAGGAAAATATCGCTCCATTCTGCATTATGACCTCTAATCTGCCCTCGTATCGCGTGTCTATTTTATCTTGGTATGTTGTAGCAGTGTGTTTCACTTTCTGTCCCGGCGGGACTCTAAGTATGATATCTACTGACCTTGTTACTTCTTCGGTAGTACTTCTGTTATAAGTGTACACATTTCCGACTGTGACTGTAGTGCCAACCTCTACGTCTGCTACCATTGGAATACCAGCTTGAACAGTCGATGAGATCGCTACTTCAATGGCTGTTGAATTGCTCCACTCTGTGTGTGCCGTCAATTTTTGTGATCCACTGAGCGTAATCTGAACTACCTCTGCACCCTGTAGGTTATCTGTTAATACTTGGTCAAGCATGAAAGGTGTAGTTGCTACTAAGTCGGCATCTAGGTCTGGATATTTTACTTCCTTCAGGACGCTGCCTTTATATGGCAATAGAAATGCAAATCCAAGTGCATCAATGTCAAGGCTTGCTCTTCCGAAAATACCGGATAGGAGACCGGAACCAACATCCATAACATACTCTGTTTTTAAACCCCAACTATACATTTTGGGAAAAAAAGTTTGACCTTTGCTCGTTACCATTTTAAAAGCCCCGCAACGAGTACCAGCACCATTACCCCAAATTGATAGATTATTAATGCGTTCTCCCGGAGCAAACTCTATACTCCCGGCATTTCTATCTTCTAGTTTTCCAAATATCTGCGACTGGCCATTGGTGAGCGTTACCTTAATTCCTCTTATTTGCGATGGACCAACCCATACTTCAAGTTTTTTAATCAGATTGCCATTTGTACCATGTATCCAACTAAATGCTGTACCACCTGGGCCTCCAATTGTATGAAATGGGACAAAATAATTGGGATTGTAGGAGATTGCCATGTTTGTACCTCTTGTAATTGAGTTAGTTAATGTCACAAATTTTTTGCCACAGGAGAACGATTATGTTTAGTTCACATTCATCGTCTTACCTACAAATTAGGTAAGTTATTTTTTATTCCCCACCTTTTTAACGTTTTTCCACACGCATTTCGGAATTTTTCGAGTTACGGGCAAATTTTCTCCCAAAAAAACCACCCTCAACCCCCAGAACCCTTTCTTCCCTTACCTTTCAACCGCCGCAAAATCTTCTCAACTTCCCCACGAGCCGGATACAGCAACTGCTGCCTCAAAGCACTTTCATAAGCCTGTATCGCCCCCAACCTATCCCCCAACCCCACCAAGGCTCTCCCCAGCCAGTAATCAGCCATAGTCGGATTAAACTCCCTCAATTCCTGACATCCCTCACAAGCCGCTTCCCACGATCGCAAACTCGCCCCAACATCCCCCAGCACTCGGTAACTCTCCCCCAGCCAAACCGCAGCAGGTACTGATTGCAGATAACTTCCTGCTGGTAAAAACTCCCATCCTTTCTCCAACGCCTCCACCGCTTCCTGATGTTTAAGAGCCAAAGCCAACACCCTTCCATGACAAAACCAAGCATCAGCTAACTGAGGCTGTAGTTGCGTCCCCTTTTCCGAAACCTGACACCCCCTTTCAACCTCTTTAAAGCATTCCACCAACACCCGCCCCGCGATCGCCCAAACACTCCAGCGTTGAGGAAAACGCTCAAGCATTTCTTCCACTATGGAAGCAAGGGTTATGTTATTCCCCTCTTTTGTTTGGAGAGTACCCTCTACCCCCTTTTTTAAGGGGAAAGTTAGAGGAAGAGAGGTCATTTTCGCAACAGGCAAAATCTCACACAAAGCCCGATAAATTTCACACTCATCGGGATACAGATGATAAGCTTTTAGCATCATGGACGCCGCCCTCTGATATTCCCCCGTCTCAAACAAGCAGCGCCCATAGTAATACCAACCATGAGGATGATTCGGGTGTTGTGCGGTAAACTCTGCTAACACCTCCAAACCTTCCTTCCAATCTCCTCGAAAGATGTGATAATATGCCAGAGATTTGTGAGCCTCAGCCCCATGAGGATACTGTCGCAGAGCAGAGGTAATTATCTTTTTCGTCTCCTTCCCCTCCTTCCCAGATATCAATCTCATCGCGCAACGCTCATTCAACTGTCGTTGAAGTACCCGGAAATCATCAGCAGCTAAGACGATTAATTTATGCAACCGTCGCTGTGCTTCCTGAAGATTCCCCACCGCCATTAGCGCATCATAGCTATGAATTAAGGCGACAATATCATCGGGGTTGAGTGACAAAATCATCTCAAAGGCTGATAAAGCCCCAACAGGATTCTCTCTCCCCATCTGCAATTGTCCCAAAACCAGCCAGTTAGCTGCGTTATCTGGTTGTAGGTTAGCCGCAGTTTCCAACGCAGTGATGGCTTTTTTACTGTCACCTCGACAAATTGCGATCGCGCCGTTGATATATTGTCCTATCCCTTCATTGTCGCATAATGGTAAGGCACTCTGATAAACTGCGATCGCCTCAGCTTCCCTTCCCATTAGCTGCAAGAGTTTCCCCAATTTTAACAACACATCTATTAATTGAGGTTGCCGCTCAATGACTTGGCGATACTCCTCAACCGCCCGCTCCCAGTTACCCATTACTGACAAGAGATTAGCTAATTCCAAGCGTTTCTTCCAGCCATAGGGATACTGCTCCACATACTGACTTAATGTGTTCAGCTTCTGCTCTTGTCTCGTTAGCTTTTTTTCTAAGACTAGATGAACATTCAACTCCACCCCAGAGCAGTGGGTGACTGGTACCAAGCAGGAAAAATTGTTTCCAGACATATTGCGCTTACTTGATAATTAAGAGAACAATCAAAGCGCCCCTTTTGTTGGGGGAATGGAGCTATTTTTTGGTAAATCGTGATTATTTCATCTGAGTGAAAGCTTTCCACCCCGGGAGAGCCCTTTTTGTCCGGTGACTCGGAGGAATTTAACAGAGAATTGTCCAACCCTGACAAATACTTTGTCAAACGCTTTTGCAGAATTTTTCGCGCTTGTGAAATACGTTTGCGAAGGTTTTCGTAGGATACACCTAGCTTTTGTACTATTTCCAGATAGGATTTTTCCGCAATGAAGTGTAGGATAAAAGGTTCGCGCAGTTTGGGCGGCAAATCCTCAATAGCGCGTTGGATTATCATTGCTAATTCGCAGTGTAAAGCGACAGTTTCAGGACTATGGGAGAGAGAAACCAGTCCCTCTTCCCCTTTTTCAATTATTACTTCCAAACTCTCAACCCGATCGCCCAACCTCTTATTTTCTCGATGTATATCCATACAAAGGTTATAAGTCAGTCGGGTCAACCAAGCTTTAAAATTAGTGATGACACCAGTAGAATCTTGACTCTTCTCAAAGGCTTTGAGCATCGCTCGACTGAGTACCTCTTCGGCATTAGTCGCGTTTCCGTCCATCCACTTCAAACAGCAACGGTAAAGATAATCTCGGTGCTGGTTCCATTGTTGCCAAAAATTTGTGCTTGTATCTGACGAGCGATCCGACTGCTTTGAAATGCTAGATAATTGAGAACCTAATTTCATTTCTAATGCCTAAACTCTGGCTGTAAGTTTCAAGTAATCTTGGAGGTTGTGGTTGACAGTCACACCGCGATCGTTCTATCAAAGCTGCTGAACACCAGGGTCTAGGAAAATACCCTACCTAAATATTAGTAATACTTACCCAAATTTTACACTCAAATTGACTGGTAAATAGGCGTGAGTCAACCGTATTGTGCAACCAAATGTAAAATCATACAAACTCTTGCTGTTGCTTTTTTTAATGAATTTTGCCTGCAAGCCATACCTGTAGAACCCATCCAATATGTAGTTTGCTAGTAACTCAAGTACGAATGCCGATGCGAATTGCATCTCCATCTTGGCATTTCGTACTTGATTTACCTGCTGCCAGCTACGGCTCTCTGCCCTGATTCAACAATCCGTACTCTGGATTGGTGAGAAATCAAGAAAAAGAACAAACCGCCCAGGCTTTTAATCCTAATGCGCGCGCATCTGTGAAGCGCTGGACTGCATTACATTTTCGACTCGGAAATCACCGGCATTATATTTTCGACTTGGAAATCACCGGGATTTTCGTTGATAACCTGGTTAACTGTATCGCGCAATATTTTTTCTAGCACGTCAATAAATGAACCAGTTGCAGTTTCTGTGACCCAGGGGTCCATCACTACAGAACGCAAAACGGTGATGGGCATGTCTGATGAGCCATCTACTTCCAACAAACGTTTTTTGTAGGTTTCGATGAATTCTATCCCGTAGGACTTTTCGTAGAAATCCGTCGTGCTCACAATCAGATCGTAATCAGAGATATCAGTCTCCGGTTTGATGCTCAGCTTCTCGTAAATTTTTTGGTTGAGTTTGTTTGCCTTCTCTAAATTGTTGTTGACTTTGCCCGATGGAGTCTTGAAGTTGAAAGCATAGACCAAGATATTTTGGTCGGGTCCAATTTCTTTCAGGAGGGCCATTGCGTCTGGGTTATTTTGGATCTCCTCATTAGTTTTGCCATCAATCAAATCCCCAACTTGTTGTTCGGTAACATCGTCTGGGAGAGCGGATAGAGGAACTACGATAAAACGATCTTCGGGCTTGTTCATGCACATTAGCCGCGCGTAAAGCTTGTCACAACTGTACAAAGCCTGACCCAAGAGTTTGCCGTAGCCGCTTTTTGTGGGTCGAATTACTCGATGGCTCAAGTATACTGAAGCACAAGCAGCCCCCGGTTTAGAACCCTCTATACCGTAAATACCTGTTGTTGGTTCAGCATCGCCGTGAAATATATAAGGCGCAGCAAAGGTAACTAGAGAGCGCATGGCTGAATTGCGGTAGCAAAGTGCTCCTGCCGGATACGGGATGTAACCTGCTTTATGAGGATCGACGGTGATAGAATCAGTCTCGCCGAGCGCTTCAAATTGGGTGGTTACGTAGGCACTTAACGGTGAAATTGGTGGGGGAGCGGAGCGAAAGAGTAGGGGTTCGATTTCAAAGTCATCGCGCAATATAGATGCAAAATAGCCTCCCCAAGCTGCATCAGCATGAACTGTAAATTCTAAACCTTGTTTGCGATATTCGTCCCGCAGATTGAGAATCTCCCGCAGCGGGTCAACTGCACCTTCTTCAGTGCTTCCCATCACCGCAACTACTGTGTACACCGGTCTTTTTTCTACCAAGCATTTATCGAGGTGAGCGCGCAGAACATCTATCTTCATTCGACCGTTCGCATCCACATCAACGTCTTGCATGTGGGACGCTCCCATGCCTAGCAGTGCTGCTGCTTTGGGGAAAGAGTAGTGCTTGCTGCCCGGTACAAAAAACAAAGGTTCTGGCACATCGCTCAGGAAATTTTTGGCAAACTTTTGTATTCCCAAATCTTGCAGCGAATATTTTGACACAGCATCTGAGAGGACAGTCGAATCGATACCATACTCCGATTTGAGACGGGCGGGCAATCCTAGAATGTCATCGGCTTTGAGGTTGAGCAGTTGCCAAACGGTTAGTTCAATTAAAGGCTTCACCACCGAAATACCGCCGTCGTAAAAAGAAACCTCGATATTTTTTGCTTTTTCCAAGTCGTTGTCGTTGATTACAGCTTGTTGCAAAGCAATGGGATAGAACTTGAGATTTCTAGCTGACCATAGAGCCTCTATATTGGCAACTGTACCCCCACAAGTTATGTGTCCCCAGGGAGCAATCTCTTCCTCATTTTCCGGGATTTTGTATCCCAGCATGAGGCACAAATCGTTACCGACGATAATTTCCAGGTATGTCGTTGCTGTTGATGCTTCAAATGCTACGTTATTGGGGTTGTAGAGCATCGCCGCGAAGTAACCAACCACGCTCGGCAGTGTCAAATCCCAGTCCATGTGCCCTTGATAGCGCATGCTGAAGAAAGGAACTGAATTTTTAAGAAACTCCAGCAATGAGTGATAGCCCTCATTGAAATTCTCCATTGCCTGTAAATATTCTGGAGACTGCTTAATTTCGTCTGTAATGTGCTTGGGATCTTCTGGATGATAATTGTTTCTCCACTCAGCCTGGTCGCGAATTGCTTCTACAATTAAAGTCTCCAGCACGTCAGCATTTTCTCCCTTTGGCCCCATAAACCAGGCTTCAAGGGAGCGCGTTCCTGACGTGCTGTCCAGTTTGGGAAGGTTGGAAGAACGGGAAAGTTCTTGCAGGTTGCGGCGGGCTTTTTCAAAGCCTTGACTTTGAGTGTCTCTTGGAGTATTCATCAAACAATAATTCCTGTGTTGTTAGGTTCGCGCCATAAATCATGCTGTTGTTTCTCTATTGGTACAGTACCGATAGAGAGTTTTGAACGAGAGCGGCTGTTAACACCAATAGTTGCGCTCATTCAAGCCTGTCACTGAGGCAAAATCTTTGCTAGTTGCATTTCATTTGGTTTTAATCGCATTTAGTCCCGACGGAAGTTTAACTTCAGTCGATACATTTTCCTGCGTGTCAATAGAGCCGCAAAAACCAAAGGTTCGGTAGTTTGCTCGGTCTGACTTGTTTTATCCGCTTGTACGGTATTAAAATACCTGTATAGCAGTATAAGTAATAAATTTTACGTTTGTCAAGTTAAAATTTCGCTGCGGATATCATATGTAGCCAATACAAATGATTTATGCAAGTTTTGCAGCAACTCTCATTTGCAGGAACCTTGGAATCGATTAGGTAAAGGCTCTTAACACTTCTGCGCTACCAACAGGCTTCAATTTTTATGTGCAACTGATATATTGCCTTTCGCGCGCCTGCATCATCTCGAATGCAGTTGAGGGGAGTAGCGCTTCGGGGCGGGTTTTGAGGTCTTAAATGTTACACGCGTACAAAAATCTCGAAATTTTGACAGTGTATGTTTCCCAATTTTGTGGGCTTTCTGGTTTTTATAGCTCTCCATTGCCCTCACTTTCCTTCCACTTCCACCTGCAACTGATACACACTCAAACTGGGATGTTCGCCAAGTAGCCGCCAGCAATATCCCTCAGCAGTTGGGGTGGGTCGCGTTCCTTGGCTATAGAGGAATATTGGCTCGTTTCTCATCAATGCGGTGAATATCTGCCGCTCCCTGTCTTTGCCATCATCCCAAATCAGGTGAGCTTTGCCGAAGTACCCAACACCCATCAAACTGGCGAACAGCCATTCCATGAGAGCTAGCTGCTGTTCCTGAGTTAACGCGGGTTGACCGCAAGTATCGATTTCGGGTGGCTGGGATTTGGGTTTGAGGGAGGCGATGAGGGCGGTGGCGAGGTTGAGGTACTTTTTCATTTCTTAGTTGGCGTAGGTTTTCACCTGAATCGGTACGACAAGGGGTGTTTTGTTAGCGCCATCAATTCGATACGTTATTCCAGCCATTTCACTTCCCGAACGGCTGTCCCCACCACTGCCAACACTCTTTATTGAAGGGCGACTTCCACTTATAAATCAGCTCTGACTCCAATTGCAACCGCTGTTTGCGATTACCGGGCGCTCCGTACCAAAATGCAATACCCACAGCCGCATCCAAAGAATAACTCCGGTGCAATCCGATGTAATTTTCAATGTATTTATGACAATCGTGGCTCATCCACCGCTGTTTTGGAGTGCGCTGCGTTTCTCCGACGTACAGCAGCAGCGGGAGCGCGTTATCGATAACGAAGTAGAGGCAAGTGCGATCGCCCGAATCGGGTCGATCGCAAAATGAAAGGTTTTGATACTCCCCAGGGCTAAAGCCACGGGGATTCTTGAATGAATCGGAAAACTCTCAAAGGCGTTATCAAATCACCTCTATTCGCTCAAAACAACTACCCGTACAAAAGGTATTGCAATTGCGCTTACTTTAAATTGTGTTTGCTTGTCAGTATCCATCACATTTGCCAGATAGGTACGCAACACACATTCTGCCATTACTTGTCAGTTATACAGGCTTATTACATGAATGGTAGTGGTGGCTCACTGCGCCGGGATTTCTCCGATACTAGACAAGTTTCAACACGTAGATGGGTTTTTTATTAGAGAGTCGATGGCAGGGTGTCCCCCACCACCTCTCCTACAAAACCGTGCTTGCGACTTTCACCGCACACGGCTCCTGAGTGATGTAATCCTGGGTATGGATATAGTACGAACGCATCAGAAATGATTCATACCACTTGATAGTTTTCCTTTTACCCCTACATCCCACCATCAGATTTTTCTGTGGTATTAGGCTTTTAAAGGGTTACTCAGTCTCCATCTTTTACACCACCCGGCGCTGTCAGCATATCTCTACTATTACGGTAGAGCTTTGGCTTCTGCAACCATCTCTCACACTCACAGCTTACGGCTAGCAACCTACTTAATTATTTAAGGGCTGTGAGTGCTTTACTTCGTTCCAAATACACATTGTTTGAGTTTTTAGTGCGATGCTATCCACCGGGTTTATGGGCGGTGCTTATAGGTCGAGTAAACAATCGCCTATGCCCTATCCTTGCCTTTTGGCTTGGTCTTAATCAGTCTTTACCGTGTTTTGCGACGGGTTTATTCTGATTGAGCCGTTAGACCATCTTAGATAACGATGGTTCAGACACATCTTTGCTTTCGCTGCACATGAACTCTTGCTTGACAGTTACCAGTTTCGGCTACCAGTAGTCTGTCTTTTATCCCCGCTTTACCCTGTTAGTTGCTACCTGACAAGATAGGGGATATGCTTTAACCGCTGCACTTGCGGACTGGGATTAAGAATGACCCGCACCCAGATGTGTATCCAGTTATTATGACTTTATAGTCATCCTAGTCATCCCCCAAGTATTGTTACTCAGTTTCGGCTAAACGAATCGCACACTTACAATCTAATTATAACAAATCTTTAGATCCATTATGTAAATAAATATTAAAGGCGGTTGAAACCGCTGCCGACTTCCTCCTCATGTCTAAAGCCAGAGGCACGCCGGGCTCGTTTTTCGGTGAAGTTGCAGGGTAAAAGGGTCGAGGGTATTGGAGTAGCAAGGATTGGGAGTTAACTCGAATAAAGTTCCCTGCTGCGGTTGCTCGGTACTAGCAAATTGCTGACACTCGAAAATTCGGTTTTTCCAAGAATGTAGGGCATCAGCGCTCATCGCCAATTTAGATGCCCGACTCGGATAGTTGGAGTTGAATTTGGGGAAAAGTTCGAGTTGTTTCACAAGTTTGGAAAGATTCGGATTACATTAACTTTTCCATTTCAACAGCAGCCAAACGAGCTTGAAGTACCAACAAGTTTATCGGATCTATGGCGATACGAAAAGTCATTACTTTCAAGTTTTGGGGGACGTATTTACTCAACCGACTCTCTACTTGACTCGAACACACTATCAAATCAAATTGATCCAGGTCGCATTTATTATTTTGAACGGTTTCGAGGGTAACTGCTTCTGACTCTACGTGATGCACGTTGTACTCGATTATCTCCTTCATCGCTTCGCTGCTAATTTGTTCTTTACATACGAATAACAGCTTGGCATTGCGGGGCAGCGGTGAAATACAGCTTAGCAATTGCATATCCGGTTGCACGTCAATTCCGATTACTTCTTTGTTGGGATCTGCCAGCTTCGCTACATCCCACAAGTTTTTAATAGTTGTTACCACCAAATCTGCCGCCAACAACTGTTGAACTGATTCTGCTTCCTTATTTTTTAACGTGTTCCAATCAATTGATACTAAAGCTAACCCGGTTGCAGATTGAATGCTGCTGCCAATATCGATACTATCTGGGAAAAAATTCACAAATGCTACGTTGATTTGATGGCGATCGACAAGGACTGCTTGAGCGTAAGCTGCTGCTGAAAACTCCGACACGCTCAGCCCACTTTGAGATGCAGAGCGAAAAGCTTGACCGAGCAAGTCGTAGAAACTTTTCCGGGCTATTATTTGTTTCACAGACTGGGAATCGGCGATAAAAGTTCCTTTGCCCCGCAGACCTATCAAATATCCTGAATTAATCAGTTCGTTGTACACCAAGGCTACAGTATTGTGGTTGACTCCTAAATGCTTTGCTAAATGAACGCCCGGTGGTAGTGGCTGGTTCGGCTTGAGACTGCCCCGCACGATCAATAGCTTAATCTGCTCGGTAATTTGAGCGGCAATTGTTAGAGGCGCTCCAGTATCCACAACAATAGGGAGTAAAACCGGGTCTTTCATGTAAGCTGGCATATTTGTGACTATTTTAGTAATTAATCTTTTTGACATTCAAGCAATTTCTAAAATTCAGTACGAAAAGCGCCCTCTCTCTTAAAATGTATGTTTGCACTCCGCTTTTTGTGGGTACTTTTCTATCCATTAATTAAGTTTACATATCCACAGACGCCCGGCGTATTCCCCATCAGCCCACAACGGTTTAGAATAGCGTTCGATTGTGCGGCCGTCCCTCAGTTGAACTTTTTCGTGACATTCTAGCTGAGTCTGCTTGTAAATTTCTGTTATGTTCTTGAGAAAAACTTGGGGATTGTCGAATTGTTCGGCAACAAACTGCAACGCTAGGCGATCGGATAGCGACCTGATAATAAATTCGGGTAGGTTCCAGATTTTTAAGAAACTGGGAGTCAGCCCTGAAATTTGTCTCTGGCTGTTTACTAACAAAATTCCAGAGTTTGCATCTTGATTTTTTAACTGGTCTGAAATTGGCAACATTAAAAAGTGATTGGGGTTCGGGGTTACTTTTTATTAAGAAAAATAAATATTTAGTTTGTTTCTCCAATATTTAATTTTCTTATCACACTTTTAAAACTGTAGAAGGACAGTTTTACCTACTTACAATACATCCTACCACAACTGAAACACGAAAGTTCCCAGATAACACTGGTTGACTGGTACTACGGGTCGCTCCTGGCTATCCGGTGATTGATATAGCTTATGTGTCTCAGGGTAAGGATTTCAGCGATTTCATCGCCAAATCTTTGTGCTTTTCGATACAGTAGACCTCTCCCATAATTCCAATCCCTTCCCCCGCTTGGTTTTGGGAACCCGGCCCCCTAAAGGGCCCAGGGCTGTTTCATTCTCTTGTAGGGGCGGTGCCAAGAGTGCCCGCCCGATGTCTGAAACACCTACAAAATCGTGGAGGGGGAGGGTAGGCACGGGGGCACTACCCCTACAAAACGATGATTCGTCTGAGAATGAAACAGCCCTGCTCAAGGGCCTGGCTGCCAAAACCAACGCTTCAATAAGGGTTTCAACGGTCGAGCGATAAAAACTGCCCGGTTTCATGATCTAAATTTTACTGTTTTTTTTCAGCTTGTAGGGACTTTTATTGACACATAACGATCGCACCTATTCGCCATCTTACTAATCCACATACCACCAAAATTTTTCGATTTTCAGCGAAATCTTTCCGATGCTACTCTCCAGATTTTTAGTAATCTAATTAGATGTTCGACAAAGATTCTTTTTTGAGCCTTTGATTTATTGGCTCTTTTTGACGAGCATACAGATTTTCGGCATTTGTAATTAGTTGTATTAATTGGTCGTAGTCTATGCCCAACATTCTTTGAGTCTCGGATGGATGCTTTTCAAGATATTCTCGAAGCTGGCTCATGTTGAGAGGGGGTAAAATTTAATTATACTTTAAGAGCGATCGATCAACTATTTCTTTTTGGGAGAGGTCTTTTGAAGACCCAGTTTTTTCAAGACAATTATTGAGTGGGTTCGGGGGCTGAAAATTTGGTTCAAGCATTAGAATAACTTAGTATTTTTTGAGGTAAGCGAGCTAGATAATTTTTGTATTCAGTATTTCATCCTCCTATTCGCGTCATTCTATTTTATTTGCTGTACGACTAGCACTCATCAAACTGGCGAACAACCATTCCATCAAAGCTTGCTCCTCGGGGGCGGCGAGTGCGGGTTGGCAGTAGCTGTCGATTTCGGGTAATTGGGATTTGTGTTTGAGAGAAGCGATGAAGGCGGTGGCGAGGTTGAGGTACTTTTTCACGGTGGCGGAGATGCGTCTGTTTGTGAACGTGCGATCGCACAGCGACTCAGAAATGCAGCATAATTGCAGTTGCCCTCAATCACCTTTTTTGGGGTCAGTATTGCAGGAACAAAGCAATTGATTGCGGGCTGGTATCGCAGCTTTGCTGCTTCTGTTCCAAAAAGCGATCGCCCCTAACAACGGCAAATTGCAGGAAGCGACCGCTCTCTGAAATTTAGTAGAGGTGCGGCCGTTGACTTTAGAAGCATTTTCCCAGAAACTGCGGTATCGGACTCGCTTAAGAAAATACCGCTTAGCACGCGCTTGCAGATTGAGTCAATGAAAAGTCAGACCAGCACGCACACAACTCAACTTCTCAGCTTACGTTATTTAAACCAGGCATAGGTCATTTTCAGTAACGTACTCAGAACGCTCTTGAGATTTCATCACGTGCGTTAAGTATTCATACTGGGATGGCAAAGTAGCACTCAGGTGACGTGCTTTTTGCTCGATCGCGTTGAACCGGGCTAATGCTTTCTCGTCATCAATATGATCTAAAAGCGGCAAACTGCCTTCAGGTTTATGATTGAGTCCGAGCAGCATTACGGAGTAAGAGTAAGTTTCAAACCCGTGAAAATTTGGATTGATATTCTTTTTATTGGGCAGCCTTTTTTTCCACAAGTTAAACCTCTCACGCAGTTCCTCTGATACCTTAATTTCGTGCTTTGTTGCTTGCCAAAACGGCGTGTCTGCTCGATCGCTAGCGTAATAATGAAGTGTCAAAAAGTCGCGAACGCCATCAATACAATTAGCAATAGCTCTATTGTAGTTTCGGATCAGCTCGTCGCTAAATGACTTGCCTGGAAAGTGGTTGACTAGCTCTTCAATTCCATGCTGGATAAAAAATATCCCGGTAGACTCTAACGGTTCGACAAACCCACTGGACAAACCGATGGCTACACAGTTCTTCACCCATGAATTCCTGTTGCGCCCGATTCTCATTTTGATGTGCGATGCTTTGCAGTTATTAGAAGCTTCTCCCAAATGCTGGCGGAACTCTTGCTCTGCTTCCTCTTTGGAGATAAACGCACTCGAATAAACGTACCCCGTACCTGTTCTTCCGTAAAGAGGTATGTTCCAAATCCAGCCAGAACTCTGTGCGGTTGCGGTTGTATAAGGAGCGATCCCATTTTTCTTGATATCAGTCGGTACTTGCATGGCAATTGCGCTGTCGCAAAGCAGCGATTCTGAAAAAGAAATAAACGGTTCATCAAGAGCTTTATTGATTAGCAAGCCGCGAAAACCCGTACAATCTACGAACAAGTCTCCGCTGAGACTGCCATGTTTTTCGGTATGGATGCAATCTATGCTTCCGTCCTCTGTTAACTTTACATCTACCACATCATCAACAATCTGCCGGACACCCCTTTGTGTAGAATAATCTTTCAAAAACCTAGCAATTAAATTCGCATCAAAATGATAAGCGTAGGGATACTGTCCTTCTGCATCGGCAAGCGTTACAAGTCTCTTTTGAGATAAATGATCGTCTGAAAATAAATGTTGCACTCTTTCGTCAAAGACTTTGCCATCTAAGTATCTGGGAGACTTTTGGGCATCGCACAGCGTAGGTGTCATGAAACAAGAATAGTCAAATGGTACGCTGGAACTTTTTAGTTTAAGCCACCATTCAGAGATACTGAACCCATCTATGAAATCAAATTTTTCAAAAGTGTGGTAGAAATGCCTTCTGTCTGAATTCCAATCAACAAATTTAATTGCCATTTTATAAGTGGCATTACACTTTGGCATCCATTCATACTCTTGCAAGCCCAGAAAATCGAAAAATGATTTGATGCTGCTAAAAGTTGCCTCACCTACTCCTACTGTTGTGATGTTAGAAGATTCTACTAGGGTAATCCGAACATTTTTATCCAGAGCTTTGCTCAAATAAGCGGCTGTCATCCAACCTGCTGATCCACCACCAACAATTACAACATTTACTGTATTTGATGACATTAGATAGTACCTCCTAAAGAATATGGTCAATATGAATTGCCGTCATTAAACTGAACTAAAAAGGCACACATTTTTTTGCCTGCCTTTTGCGATTAGATAGCTCGCAAGAAAACAGTAATGCTTTTACCAAAGGTACAAGAAAGTGGCATTGTTTTAATAGAGCTATTAAACGTGAGTTCGGGTTAAGCAGAACAAAGCAAGTTCTTATCCATGGCGATTCCTGGCTTTTTGGGTTGATGGCAATAAGCAATCAACCCACAGAGAATATTGATAAAATGGATGCTTTTCAAGATATTCTCGAAGTTAGCTCATGTTGAGAGGGGGTAAAATTTCATTATAATTTAAGAGCGATCGGTCAACCATTTATTTTTGGAATATGTCTAAAAAAGGGCAAATATAAACTATTGATTTTGGCTCATCAAATATGAATTTGTCAGGTTCGCGACTTTTCCAGACTCTCCCTACATATTGTTCTTCAAACCATTGCGACTGAGAAGATATCTCTAACAGCCGACCGCATTTAAATTTAATAATTGCATAAATATTCAATTCCGGCTTTTGGTATACTTCTGTTATTTGTTTAACAAATTTTTGAGGTTCTTCTAAATAGTGAGAAACTAACTCTAAACCTTGGGACTCGTTCTGTGAGTCTATAACGTATTTTGGGACACTCCACAACTCTACAAAATTTTGATTTATACTCACTATTCTTCTGTTATTATCGACTACAAGAATTCCCGTATTAGATTGACTTTTCCCTTGATATAATTTGCTCATAATTGTGATGTTTGGGTATTTTTGATGAAGCATACCTAAAGCAAGTCTAACAGAGTTGGGAAGCAACTTGCTCTGGTTGCACGATCAGCCCATAAAATAGGTAGGTCGGTACGAATAAACTTCGCTGTGTCAGGACAGACGCAGAACTGACACTTTCACAAAGGCCTGGGATCGGTTTTCCGATCGGTACGTCTCTAATCGCCAATTAATTGGACAAACGTGGACTCAGCATACAAAATAAAACCAAGACGCCTCAAAAGCGGTCATTCTTTTTGGCATACCTGCTGGCATTACAGGACAGAGGCTATTGATACTGTTCGATGAAGACCCGCCTCAATGGGGCGTTTCTTAGGGATAAATCCCCCTCGGATTTCTCCGGTAATGTTTTCCTCGTCAATGTTAGTGGGGCTTGTCGTGCCGGAGACACTTCCTTAGCTAAATAGAGATGTTTAATCTCCGGCGACATAGCTATGGGCTGGAAAGCACCCATAGGTGTCGTGACCTTACTAACGTAGCCTGGTTAGAGACTTAGACTGGCTATCTTGTCCACTTTTGTCCAGTGTTTAGCGGATAGCAACGCTTACGTGTCTGGCAATGAGAGAAAAAAGAATAGAACACGGTAGGGCCACTCAAGGGGCATTAGTCTACTTGACTGGTTTTAGTATACTGCTTTATTATTATAATATACTGGCGCTTAACAAATTTCGCCCCCTAAAGGCACCAAATCTAGTCAAAGTAAAATTATACGGCAGGAGTGGATCTATGCAGTGGCTGTTAAGTTTGGCAGAAGAATATCGGAATCTCCTCCGAAATGGACATTTTTACGAAACCTTGGCAGTGACTTCAACGCCAGAGGAGATTAGAGGTTGGATTCGCCAGTTATATCACCTATCCCGCGATTTTACCTCGGCGCTATCTCTGCGCCATGCCATGTGCCACGACCCTTATTACCAAGGGTGCTTTGCCCGACATGCGATGGAGGAAGTCGATCACTGCGAACGGCTAATTGAGTGGATGCACACATATGATTTTCTGGAACCCGATGAGAGTCCAACTAACGTGCCGGCAACCCTTGAAACCATATCAGTAAACGCATATTGCTTTCGTTCAGTCCTGCGCGAATCAAACGCACACCAAATCATTACACTGAATTTAATCTCAGAAGGGGCGTCCTATGACTTCTTCTGTGCAGCGAGTCCGAAGCTTGCAAAGCTGGGGCTGCAAGCGGGTCGCTACTGGCAAATCCATAATCAGATTGACCAACAGCACCTAGCAATGGGACTTGACCTGATTCCTCAATGCGAGAAAGACTCATCTTTGGGTAAGGTCTACGCTCGGATTGCTTGGGAAATGACTTGTTTGTACGGTCAGATGCTGGACTCTTGGAGCCTTCTCGGTAACAAAACTACCGGGGACAGACACGAGCTTTCAAAAGTTGCAGCTTTGACAAGGTAATTGCGATCGCCCGCATTGATAGCAGCAAAAATAGTGGTGGCGCCCAGTGGTGGTGGTGTTTTCGATTAGCTTTTTGCTGCTATTCCACGCCTTGAGGTGAATGTTGCCATACCCGAGCCTTTCAGCCTTCAACCAACTTTGCGCTGCGATTCTCTCAAATGGCGTGCTACCAACAGCATTACTTGATTTTCCTCAGTCTCGTCCTTGAGCTCAGATAAGGCTCGTTCGATCCTCAAGAGCGGATGTTCTTCTCTCATCCTTCTTGTTTCAAAGTCATTCTCTTGGGAAACGATGCGAACTACGCTAGCGCACTCGCTACGCGGACGCAACCGGGCAATCACTTCCATGCACCGCCATTGATTGGGTAGAAGCTTTGCGGGAAGCAGCTTCGAGGGTGGGAGCAGCGCTGCCCGAACGCGAACACAGCCCTAGGGAAATAGAAATAGCAGCGAAGTGGGAGATGCGCCGGGGGATACTGGCTGCGGTGTACGCCCAGTGCCGGGATTGGCTGTGGGGCGAAGTAGGAAGTGGCGCCCTCAACCACTTGATTGCCGAGAGGAGCATGAGTCGAGAGGCGATCGCCGAGTTGGGATTGGCTACTACCACAGCAAGGATGAAGTTGCAGCAGCGCTCAAAGAGCAGAACCACAACTTAGAGATTGCCGAAGCAGTGGGAGTGTTGACCCGCAAGTGGGAAGGGTTAGGAACTGTAACTTAATTTATGGACAAAGCTACCCATCCTTGACTATTTGGGTAGCTTTTTGAGCAAATTGTGGCCGCACGAGACTATTTGCCC
>NZ_JAEQCF010000029.1:0-45622 GCF_020738625.1 Microcoleus sp. PH2017_09_SFU_O_A | reverse complement strand
AGCTTATCTGGCATCCTTGGAGATTTACACCCGCGACGCATTTCCCGAAGACTGGGCAAGGAGTCAAAATAATTTGGCGAATGCCTACCTCTACAGAATTAGAGGGGAAAAAGCAGAGAATCTCGAAGCCGCGATCGCAGCTTTTGAGGCATCCTTGGAAATTTGGACCCGCGACGCATTTCCCGAAGACTGGGCAAGGAGTCAAAATAATTTGGCGACTGCCTACCTCTATAGAATCAGAGGGGAGAAAGCCGAGAATTTGGAACTGGCGATCGCAGCTTTTGAGGCAGCCTTAGAGATTTACACCCGCGACGCATTTCCCTTTGAATGGGCAAGGAGTCAAAATAATTTGGGGATGGCCTACCAAAACAGAATCAGAGGGAAAAAAGCCGAGAATTTGGAACTGGCGATCGCAGCTTTTGAGGCAGCCTTAGAGATTTACACCCGCGACGCATTTCCCTTTGAATGGGCAACGTGTCAAAATAATTTGGGGATGGCCTACCAAAACAGAATCAGAGGGGAAAAAGCCGAGAATTTGGAACTGGCGATCGAGGCTTATCTGGCAGCTTTAGAAGTTCACACTCGCAAGGATTTTCCGATCGAGCATGCTACAACTTTATATAATCTCGGAGTTGCCTACTGGGATAATTCCCAACTCCCAGAAGCTTACAATACCCTTAACTCTGCCATCGAGACAGTCGAATTAATGCGGAGTGAAATCATTATCGGCGGCGAAGCAGACAGGCAGAAATTAGCCGAAGAATGGAATGACCTTTATCAGGTAATGGTAGAAGTTTGCCTAGCAATGGAAAACTCCACCGCCGCCCTAGAATATGTCGAACGCAGCAAAACCCGAAACCTCGTAGAACTGTTTCACAAAGCCCGCAGCCTCCCCGATCGAGTACAGCGGATTAGTTTTGCAGAAATTCGCAGCCTGCTAGCTGAAAATGAGGCAATTTTGGAATGGTACATTACCCGATACAACTTTAAAGTTTTCATTATTACCCGCGACTCCACCAAACCCGATGTCTGGGAATCTTCCGATGCAGGCTTGCAAGCATTAGAAGAGTTTCAGCAGGAATATATCGATGACTACACCGACGAGGAAACCGACAACTGGGGAAATCAACTAGAAGCCCGCCTGGAAAAATTAGCCGAGATTCTCCACATCAATGAAATAATCGCCCGCTATATTCCCGAAAACTGCCAAAAATTAATCTTAGTTCCCTTCCGATACTTGCACCTATTCCCCCTACACGCCCTCACCAGCAGCCGACAAAAAGCCGACAAAACCGTAGAAACTGGATGTCTTCTCGAACTTTTCCCAGGCGGCGTGAGATACACACCCAGTTGCCAACTTTTGCAATTATCTCAGCGGGTAAATCTGACAGCCGAAGACACATCACCCAGCAAATTTTTTGCCATCCAAAACCCCACAGAAGATTTAGACTTCACCGACATCGAAGTCGAAGCCATTGCCAAATCTTTCAATCCCGCCGAAATATTGAGTCGGGAAAAGGCAAGTAAAGCAGGATTGCAACAACAAATTGCCAGCTTGCAAAATGCCGACATCGCCCACTTTTCCTGTCACGGCTTCTTCGACTTTGATAATCCCGAAAAATCCGCATTAATCCTAGCCGGCGCAAAAATTGCCAGCGATGGCGTTCCCTCCGAAGAAAAGCGTTACATTCGTTCCCGCCGAGGCGAAACCTACGACATCACAGAATGCCTGACTCTGACAGAAATCTTTGATTTGCAGTTAAGTAAGTGTCGTTTAGTAGCCCTTTCTGCCTGCGAAACTGGGTTAACCGATGCCAGGAATAGCACAGATGAGTATATCGGATTGACTAGCGGTTTTTTGTACGCCGGAACCACGAATGTGATTAGCACATTATGGGCTGTCAATGATGTATCTACGGCGATTTTAATGATAAGATTTTATGAGTTATTTCGTTCAGAAAGTCGGCCCGCTGTGTCGATTGCTTTGCGGGAGTCTCAGTTGTGGCTGCGGAGTTTGACTGTTAAAAGTTTGCTAGAATGGGTGGAAGTGTCGCAGTTGCTGAGTCACGAACATAAACAGACAATTCAAAACAGATACAATCGCGGTTACAAACAAGATTATCAACCTTATGAGTCTCCCGTATACTGGGCCGCTTTCTGTGCAGTTGGACAATAAGGGTGGGTATCAGAAACCGGGTTTCTGCGGAGATTTTTTGTTCCCGTTGAGATTTATCATAGAAACCCGGTTTCTTTTCGGCAATAAGTGTGGGTATCAGAAACCGGGTTTCTTCCGAGATTTTTTGTTCCCGTTGAGATTTATCATAGAAACCCGGTTTCTTTGACCTTAGTATAATGAAAGGAGAAATTAGCAATGACAGATGAACAATTTATTGCAGGCTTCCTAAAAGTCTTTGAAACCAAACCCGAAATATTTGAACAAGGCGGGGCGGTTGACGCTTTAGCAAATCTCAGCAACACGATATCCCAGATGGCGGATTCATCCAACAAGGAAGTAGCCGATGCCATTGGTAATTGGTGTGCAGACTATCCTAAAATAACAGATGAAATCAATTTAACGGCTAGAAAACTAAAACCAGAAGCCACCAAGACAGAAGGAGTAAACGAAAGACTATCAAACCGCTACCCAGAATTACCGGAAAATCTCAAAAAACGCCTTCCCAAATCCTAGCCACCGCGCCAATAACATGAGTGATATAATTTCTGCCCCCAATGTTTATTTATACGCTTTCCAACTGCAAAGAAACAGTAAGGGCAGCAATAATCCTCTCTGGAAACACTGCGACAATATCCTCGCCAACTTCACCGATGAAAGGGTAACACCCAATCTAGTTTTTCCCCAAAATTCCCACAGCAACCGCAACGATTTACTTCCCAATGTCTCCCTAGGATTCAACAGCTATCCACCCATAGAAGGTTTTGTACAACCGCTACAAATTCAAAAAGATAGCTATGCTTTCTGCTTAAACATCGGTTGCCCGGAAGATGGCACGGCTGATAATGTAGATGTCGATTTAATCCAGAAATTTAACCCAAATCAAGCCTTACTTATCGATGGCGATGACAACTTTTTAGGTCAAACTCTCCTGATTACCGCATGGCTTCCCGAAAACTCATCAGATAATTTAGATGCCCTCAAACCTCTTGCTGATAATTGCCGCAATGCTTTATTCCAAGGCGATTCACTACCTCCATTCTACTGTTCCGGGAAATTATTCGGCAGTCCAATTTTTGAATACGGTTCAATTATCGATATTGCGAATTACCGCCATTTGCTTGTCTGGCTGCTTGTTGACAAACAAACCGACGAAAATTTTAACACTTGCCAGGAAGAAATATTTGACCTACTATTTTACCGCAACAAAATCATCAAAGTTTTTCAAGACAGCCGCCTGATTTACGACGAACTCGATCGCGAATACGGCATTATTGAGAAAAATGTGGAGATATTGCAGGCTCAATTTTCCAGAGGAACCCTCTTAACTGCCGCCCAATTGCAAGAATTTCAGGAACAGCTAAAGCAACTCTTCAGCAAAGCTGTAACTTATACTCGCCTGCTGCGGAAACTCGAAGATTATGACAATACAATTGCCCTAAATCTTAACAATTACACTGACATTTTGCAGAAAATATGTGATATACTAGGAACCGATAAGGAAGAACTATCAATATTAAATAACTTCAGTAGAAAAACGGCTCCTTATATGCGATCGCAAATAGCCGGCGACTTAGGATATTTCCGCCACGGAACAAACTTAATCGACCAGGCGATCGCCTCAATTCGCGGCATAGTAGAAATAGAACAAGCCAGGAGCGATCGCACCAACCAACTCGCACTCCGCAAGAGCGAGCTCGGAGAGAAAAATCGGGACGATCGCCTACAAAGCACAGTACAGGCGATCGGCGTCGGTTTAGCAGCCGGAGGTATCGCAGCATCAAGTGGCACTGATCAAGTATTCCAGACAGTTCAAAACCATCAAATCCCAGTGTTAATGCAGTGGCATCCCTTTGTATTTTCCTTTGCCTTGAGTTTTGCGATCGCCCTTTTCGCAGCCGGCATCACTTGGTGGCGCACTAAACCGAAAAAATAGTTGATCGTTGATAGTTGACAGTTGACAGCGAACTCTTTAAGACTGGAATTTAAACCTATTTCTAAAAACAATCCACCTTAAATACCCCGTTAATTCTTCAGTCCGCGAAGGCGGACTTCGTTTGTGTAGACGCGGTTTCAACCGCCGAGTCATCTTCCCCAAATTTTTTATAAATTTCAACAAAAAGTATCTTAGATCGAAATAACGTGTCAATATAGAGAATGTGACTTCAATTCCCTTCTTTCCCCATGAGCAAACAGCGCGTACTTTCAGGAGTTCAGCCAACAGGCAATCTTCACCTCGGTAACTATCTCGGTGCCATTCGCAACTGGGTAGAAGGTCAAAGCCAGTACGAAAATTACTTGTGCGTAGTCGATTTGCACGCAATTACGGCACCGCACAATCCAGCAACCCTAGCCTCCGACAGTTACACACTCGCCGCTCTCTATTTAGCTTGCGGCATCGATTTAGAATATTGTACTATTTTCATCCAATCCCACGTCTCGGCTCACGCAGAACTAGCATGGCTGCTCAACTGCATTACGCCGATTAACTGGCTCGAAGATATGATTCAGTTTAAAGAAAAAGCAGTTAAACAAGGAGAAAATGTTAACGCCGGCTTGTTGAATTATCCCGTATTGATGGCAGCAGATATCTTGCTTTACGATGCCGACAAAGTGCCTGTGGGAGAAGACCAAAAACAGCATTTGGAACTCACCCGCGATATTGTCATCAGATTAAACCACCAATTCGGTACACCAGAAAAACCCATTTTGAAACTGCCCGAACCGTTAATTCGGACTGAGGGCGCGAGGGTAATGAGTTTGACAGATGGTACGCGTAAAATGTCAAAATCTGACCCTTCAGAACAAAGTAGAATTAATTTGTTGGATTCGCCAGATACAATTAGCAAAAAAATCAAGCGCTGCAAAACCGATGCCGTGCGGGGCTTAACTTTCGACGATCCCGATCGCCCGGAAGCGAGAAATTTGCTAACACTTTATCTCCTGCTTTCCGGCAAATCGAAGGAAGAAGTAGCAGCGGAATGTGAAAATATGGGTTGGGGAGATTTCAAACCATTGTTGACAGAGACGACAATTAATGCCCTCAAACCTATTCAGGATAAATACAAAGAAATAATGGACGAACCGGGATATTTAGAATCTGTACTCCGTCAAGGAAGAGAACAAGCAGAAACTATTGCCAACCAAACTTTGAATAAGGTTAAAACTGCTTTTGGTTATTCTCTACCTAATTAGTCAGTAGTTATTAGTTATTGGTTATTGGTTATTGGTTATTAGTTATTGGTTACTGGTTATTGGTTATTGCAAAACTTCAAAAACAACAAATAACAAATAACAAATAACAAATAACAACTAACAAATAACAACTAACAACTGTCAACTGCCAACTGTCAACTGTCAACTGTCAACTGTCAACTAACTATGAACCGTTTTCGCACAGCCTGTACAACTCCCGGAGAATTCATAATTACCGCCGAAGTTGCCCCGCCCAAAGGTGGCGATATGGCGCACACCTTGGCAATGGCTGAACTTCTGAAAAACAGAGTGCACGCCATTAACATCACAGACGGAAGCCGCGCAGTTCTGCGAATGTGTCCCCTAGCCGTTTCCGCAATTCTATTGCAGCGGGGAATTGAGCCGATTTGTCAAGTTGCTTGTCGCGATCGCAATCAAATAGGCCTGCAAGCCGATCTCATGGGAGCGCACGCCTTAGGCATCCATAATATCTTGGCACTCACCGGCGATCCAGTCAAAGCAGGCGACCATCCAAAGGCCAAAAGTGTATTCGATTTAGAATCAGTGCGGCTGCTACAAGTCATTCAAAAAATGAACGGCGGCCTTGACTGGAATGACAAAGCTTTAACAGACGGAGTTACCGATTTATTTGTCGGTGCCGCTGTCGATCCGCAATGCCCCAGTTGGTCGGGTTTACAAAGCCGATTTGAGAAAAAAGTCGAAGCTGGAGCCCAGTTTTTTCAGAGCCAATTAATTACAGATTTTGACGTTTTAGATAAGTTTATGCAGCAAATTGCTGCTGGCTGCAACAAACCAATTTTAGCAGGAATCTTTTTGTTTAAATCAGCTAAAAATGCTGAATTTATAAAAAAATACGTACCGGGAGTTCACATACCGCAAGAGACGATCGACCGTTTGGCAAACTCCCCACAACCCTTGCAGGAAGGCATAAGAATTGCAGCCGAACAAGTCAAACTAGCGCGGCAATTGTGTCAAGGAGTGCACATGATGGCCGTCAAGCGAGAAGATTTGATTCCGCAAATATTGGATTTGGCTGGTATCGAGCCGCTGAGCTAAAATTGAGTTACTGCTAGCATTTTAAAATCCACAGGACAGTCATGGTTCGGGAGCATCTCAGTTTTGCATTTACAGCGCTGTCCCCGCGTGCTTCTACACGCGAGCGGGGACAGCACGGAAGATAAAAATGCTTCTTGCAAAACAGAGATGCTCCCCGCACGACCTCCGTCAATATGAGATTATAACTAATAACTTATATCCGGTCACGGTTCGCCCTCTTTAAAAACCAGATGCAGCCCTCCGCCAGAAGTCGCACCACAATAATAAACCCGTAGTACCAGCCATTTACTTGCAACAAAGCCGATCGCATTTCTCACTCTCAACTCACAGAATCCCGTTTGCAGCACTGAAATTCTAGGAGTGCCACTCAAATGAGTGTCACTCAAATGAGTGTCACTCGAAAATGCGACTGGGCGATCGCTCGGTGCGATCGCTACAACAGTTGTAGATGCTTGGAAACAAAGGGATTGAGATATTCAGGCTTTGTTTATTTGGTACATCAATCAAAAAAAAAGCTTCTTTATGGAAAAAATCACAAATTGATTTAGGAAATCTCTGAATAGTAACTTGTAAAAAAGTACAAAAGACAATGAATGATTAAACAATTAACCCAAAAGGCTTAGTTGCTCACCTACTAATATATAATCGTCGAAACTACGTTCAAATTAAGGACTTAAGTTATGCCGCGCCCCATAGTTCTCATACACGGTTACTCAGCTAATTCAACGGCTTTTAGTGAGTGGGAAAAAATTCTTGAAACTCACTACAAAAACAGAGAGATTATAGTCCTCCATACAGCTAGCTATAAATCTCTTACTAATGAGATAACCATCAAAGATATTGCTGAAGCATTTGACCGAGTGCTTCGCTCCTATATTGAAGATGATGAATTTGATGCCATTGTTCATTCAACTGGAATGCTAGTTATTCGCGCTTGGTTAACTACTTACGCCTATGCTGCTAATGTCAATCGTCGGAGTCGCCTCAAACACTTGATTGGATTAGCACCAGCAACTTTTGGCTCTCCTTTAGCCCATAAAGGAAGAAGTTGGTTGGGTTCGGTTATAACCGGACATAAAATACTTGGGCCTGATTTTCTCGAAGCTGGAAATCTGATTTTGGATAATCTTGAATTAGGTAGTCGTTTCACTTGGGATCTTGCTCATCTTGACTTAATTGGCTCTGCCCAAAATAAACCCAAAAATGAGCCCTACTATGGCGAAGATAACAAGACGCCTTATGTGTTTATTTTCTGTGGCAATCAGGGATATGACGGATTGAGGGGATTAGCTAATACTGCTGGATCTGATGGTACTGTGAGATGGGCAGGTTGCGCTCTTAACAGCCGCAAATTAATTCTTGATTTGACGCAAGATCCATCTCAAAATAAAGACAAGCCTGTAGAAGAACGAGGCAAACCAGACGAACATCCAGAACACCAGATTGATATTCCACTGGTGCTAATTGATGGTCACAATCACAATACAATTGTGCATAATCCTAGAAAAAATCCAGACTTTATTGAGTTGGTTCTACAAGCTTTAGATGTTTCTGATAAAGACAGTTTTGGTAGCTGGACAGCTAAGGCTCAAGCTCATATGGAGAGCATGAAAAATACAAAAGGAGAGCAATGGGAAGAATGGCAACAGTTTATTATTCGTGTTGTAGATGAGCGTCTCGATCCAGTTACAGATTGGAATGTTCAGTTTTTGATGAAGGATAAAGAGGGCAAAGAATTTTGGTTAGATGACAAGTCATATTTAGATGTTCATACCTACACTAAGGACAAAAGTTTGCGATGTTTTCATGTCAATTTAAGTAAACTGAAGCCGGAAAGCCTTTCTGAATTATGTATGAAGTTGATTGTTTCATCTGGAACTAGCCTTGTGGCGTATTACGGTTGTGGAAGTGGAAAAATTACTCTAGAGGGCGAGCCACAACAGTCAGATGGAAGATGGGATGCAGAATTGAACTTAGATCATCTTCTAAATGCAAAAGTTAAATTTTTCTGTCCTTTTACAACTACTCTTATTGAGATTCGTCTGAATCGCGAACCAATGCCAATAAACAGAGCGAAAGAAAATTCTATTTTAACTTTTGTAGAGAAGCCAAAGTAAGGTTTGTAGAGCAAGAAAGCGATGCTCTCACTTTAATCTGGTTCTTACCAAAAATATAGCGGGACTGCTATTGGTATATAGCGATTCTCAAAAATATGAGGTACGTTGTTGGGAAGAGAGCCCTATACGTTTCAGTCGTTATATAACCTGTCAGTCATACCTCACCTTTTTGAGAAAGGCTATAGGTAAGTAGACAGGAAAATTTATCGTGGAAACAAGGCAGATGGCCGAAGGGAGAACGGAAAAGGGTTTTAGTTAAGTTTACTTTTCGTTACATATTTCTATTTATTGGGGCGTTTCTACTGATGAGGGAATTGCTAGCAGCGAATTGCTGCCTGAGTTAGACTTATCTTTATGGAAGCGCTACATTTTGTTGGCGCCGCCATTGGAACCATTAAAAGAGTTTCGTAAAGGCATTAGTAGCAATGACTGATTCAAATTTGCTCGATCGCGATAATATCAAAATAGTAGAATCGCAAATTTCAGAAGTTACTGTGTACACCGATCGCGCTTTGATAACCCGCCGTGGCACAGTAGCCCTGACGGGAAACGAGTGCGAATTAACTGTAGCCTCTCTCCCCACAACCCTCGAAACCGAGTCAGTCAGGGCTACCGGTGCAGGTACAGTCGCCGTGCGATTGCTGGGAGTGCACACCGAAACTCTGTTTCACAGCGAACCTACGGGCGATCGCATCGCCGAATTAACCGCACAAATCCAAGAGTTAGAAACCCAAAAACGCGCCATAAAAGACCAAATCGCCTCCCGAAAAATTCAACTCAACTTTGTTGAAAATTTGAGCGAAAAAAGCGTCAGTTCCTTTGCTAGCAGCATTTCCAAGCAGCAGATCGGTTTGAACGAAGCCGGCGAATTGCTCAATTTTTTAGGCAGTAATTATAAAAAGTACATAAGTGCGATCGCCCAACACGAAAGACAGCAGCGAGACTTAGACAAGCAAATAGAAGCATTGCGCCAGCAGTTGCGCCAAGTACAAACTCCCTATTCCCAGCAAAGTTTTAACATCATTGTGGCGATCGAACCCAGCGGCAGCGGCAATTTTGAACTAGAAGTTTCCTATGTAGTAACGCGAGCCCGTTGGACTCCCCTGTACGACTTGCGAGTCAATACCACCAACAACCAAATCAATCTCAATTACCTAGCCGAAGTCAACCAAAACACAGGCGAAGATTGGACGGGAGTAGCGCTGACTTTATCCACAGCCAAACCCGGAATGGGAACTTTGCCACCAAAACTCCAACCCTGGTTTATCGATATTGTTCGCCCAAAACCTGCTCCAACCCCAGAATTTATGAAAGCACGACGCGTACAGACTGAGGATGCAGAAATAGGAACAGATTATTGTATAGAATTAGAGATGGAAAACGAGCCACAATTTGCAATGATGGCTATGCGAAGTGCTGCTCCCGCACCAGAACCTATAGCAGCTCAAACGGCGACAGCAAGAGTATCTAAAGAAGGCAGCACCGTTTCATTTCAAGTCGGAGGAAATACCAATATTCCCAGCGACGGCACACCGCACAAAGTCACTATTTTCAGCGATAATTATCCCTCTAAACCTGAATACATCGCCATTCCTCATTTAGTCAGTTTCGCTTATTTGCAAGCAATTGTCACCAATCCGACGACAGGTGCAACTCTGCTGCCCGGTAAAGCCAATATCTTTCGCGACAATACTTTTGTCGGTAATGTGCAGTTAGAAAATGTTTCCCCTGGCGAAGAATTTAAGCTTAATTTAGGAATAGATGAAGGCTTAAAAATAGAGCGAGAATTAGTGGAAAGACAAGTCGATAAAAAACTGATCGGCAATCAGCGGCGCACGACTTACGCCTATCGGTTAATTTTGACCAACTTGCACCAAGTGCCTGCTAAGTTGACACTAAAAGAGCAACTTCCAGTCACTCGAAAGGAGCAAATAAAAGTGCGGTTGACTCAGACTAATCCGAAGATAGTAGCAGGTGAAATGGGACTCTTGGAATGGATAATCTCTATGCCACCGCAAGCCAAGCAAGAGTTATATTACCAGTTTGTGGTCGAACATCCTCCCGAGTTAACAGTCATCGGTTTAGATATTTAATTAGGATTTACACTCTCAAGCTGTAGCGCCAGCTACAGCTTATATCAATTATGCAAAATATTGCTAAATATCAGTTAAAAGCGAGCATTTGTACGGAAACGGCTGAGATTAATACTAATTTAAAAAAATGATGCAACACTCTTCCATAGTCTTGTAAGGGCAATCCCACGCCCGATCGCCCGATAGATATGGGGTAGGCTTTCTTGGCACTACCCCTACAAATTTTGTGAATCATTTAGGATTGCTGTAGCACTATTTTTCAGAATTGGTATTGGTTAATGAGCAAGCAGCTAATTTTTTCTCAGTACACAACTGCTGAAACAATAAATCTGCGATTGATTCATAAGCTGGGGCTGTGGGGTGTACGCCATCCCGAAAATAACTTTCTACCGTGGTTTTCGGCAATTTTGACCAGGCTGCGTGAGTGTCTATGAGTGGAATTTTCAAAGCTTTTAGCCGATCGACAAACTGGGATTTAAACCTCGGCTGATTCGGTACCGGCAGTAAATCGGAGCGATCGCAAGTATACAACACAAACAACGGAATATTCGACTCTCGCACCAAAGCCACTATTTGCTCAAATCGCTGCATATTTTCCCTAAACCGTTGCGTTTCCGGCACCGGCACACCCCCCACAGGGGAATTCGGCACAAAAACACTGGAAAATCGGGGCATAACGTATCTGTCAAACACTTCTTGAATTGCCAATAACGGTTGGCGATTCGGCATCAGGGGGTTATTTTTGAGTCCCGCGCTGGTACTTGAAGGTTGTAGCAAATCGTGAGTACCAATTTGCAAAATCACAGCATCGCTTTCAAAAGTGCCAAACTTCCGAATATATCCCAATTGATTGCCAATTCCCCAAGATCCCGCAGAAGCATTTAGCACCTGAACCTGCTTTTTGATGCCCAACAAACGCGCTGCCAACAATTCTGTAATAGTTTCTGCCTGATCCGTGCTATTATTGCCATTGAGAACCGAGTCTCCTGTCATCAAAATTCTGATAGTACCTTCAGGCTTGGCTGAATCGATTTGTTCAGACCGTTGAGAAAATTGATTGTACTGAAGTCTATTGCCAAAACGATATACAAGTTGATTTGGTGCAAATATATACCCAGCCTCAGCATCAGCTTGCAGCAAAGCAGGATTTCCGAATCCCAGCAAGCGCAACGTAAGTTCGATCGCGCTCAAAGATGCGATCGCACAACCGGGCATCCAATACCTAGCTTTCACAAACCTACCTGTAATTGGTAAACTGCAAAGCCATCGGATAATCTTCTTGCTTCAAGCGTTGAATTACCAACTGCAAATCATCCTTATCCTTGGCAGAAACGCGGACTGCATCACCTTGAATCGAGCCTTGAATTTTTTTAAATTCATCTCGAATTAATTTAGTGATTTTTTTGGCAATTTCCTGATCAATCCCTTTTTTGAGTTTGATTTCTTGGCGTACTCTAGTACCACTAGCAGCTTCAATTTTGCCGTAATCAAAAATTTTCAGAGATAAATTCCGCTTAGCGGCTTTTGTTTGCAAAACAGTGTGAATGGCATCGAGAGTAAATTCGCTGTCCGTATTGACAGTAATCGATTCTGCGCCCAATTCCACGGTGGTTTTGGTATCTTTCAAGTCGTAGCGGCTTTGAATTTCCCGCACTGTTTGGTCAACGGCGTTAACTAATTCTTGCCTGTCGAACTCGCTGACAATATCAAATGAATAATTAGCAGCCATAAATTAGTAATTGGTAAATTGGTAATTGGCCCGCGCAGGTCATTGGCCCGCGCAGGGCATTGGGGAATGGGGAATGGGGAATGGGGAATGGGGAATGGGTGGTTGGTAGTTAGTAGTTCGTAGTTGGTAATTAGTCATTAATTAAGCGTCTCTCAACTAATGACAACTAACAACTAACAACTAACAACTAACAACTGACAACTGACAACTGACAATTACCCATTAACAGCCATCAAACTGAAATAGAATAAAGAGAAAGTGCAAGTAGAACTAATCGCAAACATGAGCGATCGCCCCAGAGGCACATTCAGAATATAGAAAACCGAAAACAACAATCGGGCTACAGGAAAAGCGATTCCAGCCCAGCCCGCCGCCTCCGAATCTATTCCTGTCACAAAAGCCATCAAAGCCGCCGCTGAAAACAGCATAAACGTCTCAAACGAATTTTGGTGAGCCCAAGTTGCCCGCTGAGCGTAACCGGGCAACCTATCAAACATAGCGCGAGGTGCTGCTTGGTCATAGCCTAGCTGCAACCGAGCAAGGGCAACCACCAAAAACGGTGCGTAAACCAGCGCAGCAGCAGCAGCAACAGAATCAAGCAGAATAACCGACACAGGCAATCCCAACAGCATTATCCACCTCGCATTTCAATCAAAATAGAACAGAGTAACAACTTTGCGCTGTTCCTCCGCATCCTGGCAAGTTTTCAGCAAAGTGTGGCTTTCGTGAAAAGCAAAACAGATCAGTTGCTGACAGCGAGAAATAATCTCCTGATTGCACATGGCGCTGGCTTCCGGGAGAGACAAGCTGTCATTTTTGGGATTTTCTACCAAATGTATGACTTGTTCGAGCTGCTCGCGGGACTCCCGAGGCTGGCGGCTCATGCTTTGTGGCAAAATCACCGTCAGCAGATTAGGATCTGCTCGCATTGCTCCCCGAATTGCGGCTGAATTGGTGCCTGTAGCCCCGGATGTGATGAGCTGGTTGCCTCCCAGAACTAAGGCGTAGCTCAGCATCTCAATTAGCTGCTGGTGGGTAATAGGAACGTGGCGAGAACCCAAAAGAGCAACCCGCTTGGAGCTTGTTTGCTGGATCGCCGCAAGTTCTTGTAAAAAATCATCAACTCTGGGTAGCTCAATTGATTGACTCAAAGAATTTATTAAATTAAATAAAACTACGTTGTGGATTCTAGCAGACTAACTAGCAATTGCCACCAAAAAGAAGTTAAGAATTGCTGATTAACGGTATCTGACTAGAGGAGCGGGAGATTTGAGGAACCCAGAAGGCAGAATGTCTAAAAGCATTCGGCAGCCAGAGCAGAAGGTACGATTCAATAAAAATTGAGGATTTAAGAATTTTGAGTTTTTATTTTTTAAACCAAAAATCCTCTCTGCCTTCTTGCCTCTGCCGAATATGTTGTTCGCCCAGTTCCCGCTGCCGAATACCTTCAGATCCGGTGGCCTTGTTAATGAACTCGATCGCCCAAACCCAATGATGCCATCATGGCCTTAAGGTCAAAGTGTTCTGCCATTAGCTGAGTAACGCATTCCACCTTGATGCGTTCGTGCAGGCGCACGCTGCCAAAGGTGCTGTCGATAATTTCCACCGTGGTTAAGGTATCCAAATCAACAGATAAAACTGGAATTTCCATTTCTTCTGCTCTGCCGATTACCAAGGGAGAAGGAGGCAAGTGGCCTGTGAGAATTAAGCACTGAGTCGAGCTTTCCAGAGCCGCGAGCTGAATGTCCGTGCGATCGCCCCCGGTGACTACCGCCATATTTCTGGCTTTGCGGAAATACTTCATAGCTGAGCTAACATTCATCGCACCAATTGTCAAGGTTTCCACCATCAAATCCAAGCGGTCTCGACGGCAGAGAACATCAGCTTTCAATTGGTGGACTAATTCTTTGACGCTGACACTCCGCAGCAAAGCGCTTCTCGGCAGCATTCCCAAAACTGGAATACCGCTAGCTTCCAGAAAAGGGCGCACAGTCGCAGTTACGGATTCAAGTTTGTCGGAGGGAACATCGTTGAGCACGACGCCTATCAAGCGCGAGCCCAAGCGCCGCTTCGCTGACAGCAAATCGTCTATATAAAGATCGATCGGGCGCACTACCAGCAGCACAGAGGCATCAATGGCATCAGCGATTTGAGACAAAGACAAGTCAAACAGACTGCCTTCCTCCAAATTAGCAGGGCCTTCTAACAGCACCAAGTCTCCGCTGGGATTTTGCAAATATTGCGCCAGAGACTGGCGGTAATCTGTCTTGTCTTCTTGGCGCAAACGCTTGTGAACCGTCTCTTCGTCCAAATACAGCAGTGTTGACGGCATCTGACTTTCTGAGAGTTTAAGCGTCTCTACCGCGAACCGCACATCTTCCTCCGCCACTCCAGCTCCCTCCGAGCTGAAACAGGTTCCCAGCGGTTTGCCGTAGGCGATTGCCATTCCTTGTTCCCGGAGTGCCAGCGCCATCCCCAGGGCGATCGCGGACTTGCCGCTGTAAGCTTTTGTCGAACCGATCAGCAAATATTTAGTCAATTTGGGTACGCCTTCTCTCCTCAATTTGCACCTGTCTATTTAAATAAATTTAGTTTATTCAACAGTATTTTCGCACTGCGAGTCAATTTCGCAATATGATTATACTCGATTTTGTCACTTTTGTGCAGAGCGTTTTTTTGAGGGGAACTTTTATTCATTTGTTCGCCACCCTTTTGTTAGCTTTTTTTACATCTTTATTTTCATGTTTTTTCGATTTTCGGTTGTTAAGAACTATTTGTCAACAGCATTTAAAAATAATAATTTTATAATAAATATTTGAGTGATAAATAAACCTATCGATCAAGGCAGATGCAACGTATATAATAGACGCAGAGGCCTTTCAATATAGGAAAGCAATTTTTGCACTCTTGTCTAATGATGCAATAACTCAGTTATAGCGATTCTCAATTTCCGTAAGGTACACGGGATCCTTAATTACATGGCTTACAAACAAACCTCAAGAAACTGGGTTTTTCACAAAATGTGAGTTTTTTGGGCTAGTATTTTCGTAAAAAAGCCCGGTTTCTGCCAACACCTACGTCCAGGACTAAGGAGCGCAAATTAAATAATTTACACATATTTGTGGAATGGGCGTCCCGCCCGTTCAGAAAGGACGGGCGGGACGCCCATTCCACAAGAATAATAAAAATTGTAAGTTATTTAATTCTCATTCCTAAGTTACCAATTACGAAAAATTCAAGCGTCGATCGCTGTTGTTGAGCAAGGCTATAGTACAATACGGTTCACTTAACACTTTTTATGCCCCGGATATCCCCCTAAATCCCCCTTAAGAAGGGGGACTTTAAGAGCTTTCTTGTCCCACCCCCTACTCCCCTTGGGAAGGGGGGTTAGGGGGGATCTGTCTTAAGTGAACAGTATTGGGCTATAGTATTGCGCCTTCTGAAATACAAGGCTTGCGCATGGGAGGCGAGAAACTCGGTTTATTCGTAGATTTCTCGTTACTAAGGAATGAAAATTAAATAACTTCCACTCTTGAAAGTGGGATGGGCGGGACGCCCATCCCACCATAACAATTAAAATTGTAAGTTATTTAATTCGCGATCCTAAACACAAAATCTCGTAGAAACCGAGTTTCACTCTTGTCGCAAGCGCGTAACTCCTCAAAATAGAAATAGCGCACCAATAATATAATCTCGCCGTCCCGATGGCATTACATTATTAGCGCGCATTTTAGGGCCGCAATCAATTACAAACTTTTGGGAGCGCGGGTGCGGTGAAAATTAGTCATCCATACGCATCAGCTTGCGGTAAAACGTTTTAGAAAAATCGACGGTACGAGTCCGCTGAAAAGTTAGGAGTACCTCAATTAAACAACTGACAAACTCAGAACTTTGCATAGTCACTTCGTAGCTGAGTTCAGCATTACCGTCAAACAACACCCGACAGCGGGTCAAATCCATCGGCAGCGACGAGATATTCCAACTAGCGACAAAGGGTATATCTTCGCCGCCGTCAATTTTTCTTGCCCCCTCCAAGCTTTTGAGCTTGTAGAGGCCAATAGCGTGGGGCAAGAACTTGCGCCTGGGCTCTTGATAGAAAGGCGCGTAGACTTTCACTTCTTTGTCGTCGGCTGGTTTCAGTTGAGGAAGAGACATATTTCCGCATCCTGACAGTGGGTTGAGATCATCTGCAAAAACTAGCAGATATTCCTGGTCGATCGCAAGCAAAACTCAGTCTATTTTGGATTTGGGGATTTTAGATTTTAGATTTTAGATTTACAAGAACAGATGAATCTGCTGAAGTGGCGAGTTTGAACAGGAGTCTAAAATTTGGCGTGGCGAATGACTTAAGTCGCTGGCTGGTATCCGTTTTTGGATGAATCATCCCCAATACTCTATGCAATTCCAGTTTAGCAGTGCCGTACTCTTGGGCGATCGCGCACAAACGAGCTCCGGTCAATCGATTTTAGATTTTAGATTTTAGATTTTAGAGGCCACCCCACGGATAAATTCGGGGGAAAAGAGGATTTTCGATTTTCGATTTGGGATTGATTCCACGGATAAATCACGTGGCGGGTACCATCAATCAATTCTTGGTCAGCTTTCGACAAAAGCCCAGAAACTGGTACAGTGGATACTTATCTCTAAAATCAAAAACTATTGGTGGTTGAATCAAGTAACTTATGCAGGAGAGTTCTTGGCCGGAAAACGACACTCGCAGCGAGCTTAAGTTGGACATCCCCGATCTAGCTCAAGAAGAGCTCAAGAGTTTGACCTCGAACTCCAAGCTCGGCAAAATATTTGGCATCCCAGACATTGGCGACAGGGTGTTTGACGCGGAAACTTCATCAGAGCTCCCGGTGGCGGTGTCTGTGCCGGGATCTCCCTCTTTTCCTCAAAATCTGTACCGGGGACGGCGGGGAAAAGCCGCCGCGTTGCTGACTGCGATTTGGGGTGGCACGATCGCCCTACACTTGATTTCTTGGGGTGCGTGGGTAGTGTGGGGTTTGACGGGACTGCTGTGGATGCAAGCATTTCGAGTGTTGTTTGCCCATCCCAAGCCCGCACTGCCGCCTCTGGCCGATGAAAATCGAGAGGATTGGCCCTACGTGTCGCTGCTGGTGGCAGCGAAAAATGAGGAAGCGGTGATTGCCCGATTCGTGCAATCAATCTGCAATGTAGATTACCCGATCGACCGTTACGAAGTTTGGGCGATCGACGATCGCAGCAGCGACGGCACGGCGCTAGTATTGGAACAGCTAACCAAACAGTACCCGCAGCTCAAAGTATTTAGCAGAGGAGCAAATGCCAGCGGTGGCAAGTCGGGAGCCCTGAATGAAGTTTTGCCGCTGACTCGCGGGGAATTTGTGGGAATATTTGACGCCGACGCGACGGTAACGCCGGATTTGCTGCGCCGGGTGCTGCCGGTGTTCGAGAGACAAAAGGTAGGGGCGGTGCAAGTCAGAAAGGCGATCGCCAATGCAGCAGTAAATGTGTGGACTCGCGGCCAAGAAGCAGAAATGGCTCTCGACAGTTTTTTCCAGCAGCAACGGATTGCGATCGGCGGCATTGGAGAATTGCGCGGTAACGGCCAATTCATGCGCCGCACTGCCTTAGAAAGCTGTGGCGGCTGGAACGAGGAAACCATTACCGACGACCTGGATTTGACCGTGAGGCTCCACCTAGACCAGTGGGACATTGAATTTCTGGCTTTCCCAGCCGTGTCAGAAGAAGGAGTTACCAACGCTCGCGCCCTGTGGCACCAGCGCAATCGGTGGGCAGAAGGTGGCTATCAGCGTTATCTTGACTACTGGCAGCTAATTTTGCGGAACCGGATGGGAACTGGGAAAACTTGGGATTTATTTGGATTTTGGGTATCTCAATATTTCTTGCCGACAGTAGCGCTGCCTGACTTTTTGATGTCAATTGCGCTGCGCCGGATGCCGATCGCCAGTCCCATAACTGTAATGACTCTTACCTTGTCAGTGGTGGGAATGTTTGTCGGTTTGCGCCGCACTCGCAAAGAGACTAAATTTGACATTAAAAGAGTTTTTGTCACCTTGCTGCAAACGCTGCGGGGTACTGTGTATATGTTGCACTGGCTGCTGGTAGGGATTGTGACGGCTCGGATTTCGGTGCGTCCCAAGCGGCTGAAATGGGTTAAAACTGTTCATCAAGGCACTGCTAAGTTGACAGTTGACAGTTGACAGTTGGCAGTTGAAAGTTGACAGTTGGCAGTTGAAAGTTGAAAGTTGAAAGTTGACAGTTGACAGTTGACAGTTGACAGAAGGAAGAAGTCATTAGTCATTATTTATTGGGAAGGAGTCATTAGTTATTGGGAAGGAGTTATTAGTTATTGAGGAAAAGGGATAAAATACACATGACAAGCTTAAAAGCAAGTCGTATTTGATGCTTGATTAGATTAATTTACTTGTAATCAATTGATAATTAGCTCCCAGAAATATCTGGAAACAGTATTGCCAAAACTCCGAAGAAAAAACAACTACTAACCATCTCCCTACTCTGTCCCGCCCAAGCTAGTCAAATCTTGCAATTGTCGATCGCAAAACAAAAAGTACAAAATAGCGTAATAAGTGATATAGCCTTTCTCAAAAAGATGAGGTATAATTGACAGCTTATAAACCACCCAGACGTATAGGGCCTTCTTCCCAACAACGTCCGCGAATCTTTCTGGTAACAAGTGATATGCCAGGAATACTACATAAGTAATCGGCAATATACAAAGTTGAGAATCAAAAGAGATAAAAACCATAACTTTTAATTTTTAACTTGACATAAAGCCAATTATTATCTATTAATAATGAATTGCCAAAAACGACGAATTGCTTGTTGCCAAATACCCGTCACCCGTTATTAAAAATGGATTTGTTAGAGTACCAAGCCAAATCTTTATTTCGTCAGATGGCAATTCCGATTTTGCCGTCGCAGCGGATTGACAAACCCGCCGATCTCAAAGGGCTGAAAATTCCTTACCCAGTTGTCCTGAAGTCGCAAGTGCGGGCTGGGGGACGAGGCCGGGCGGGTGGCATTAAATTTGTGGAAAATACGATCGACGCAGTTGCTGCGGCTCAAACAATTTTTAATTTGCCGATCGAGGATGAATATCCGCAAGTCCTGTTAGCAGAAGCAAAGTACAACGCTGACCAAGAATTGTACTTAGCCGTACTCCTAGACCCGATCGCCCGCCGCCCGGTACTTCTGGGCTCCAGACAAGGAGGTATGGATGTCGAAGGGTCGATCGACCAAATGCAGCAAGTTGCCGTAGATCAGGAATTTTCGCCTTTCTACGCGAGGCGTCTGATGCTGAAAATGGGATTGCAAGGAGATTTGATTCAATCGGTGAGTACAATTGTCGAGAAAATGTATCGGCTGTTTGTCCAAAAGGATTTAGATTTAGTAGAAATCAATCCTCTCGGCATCAGTCCAACAGGAGAGTTAATGGCTTTAGACGGTAAAGTCAGCGCCAACGACGATGCCTTGGGGCGGCATCCAGACTTGGTAATACTCTCGGGTAAAAAGCTCTTCAGCGGGTTGGGAGGGGACAGCAGAAATGCCTATGGGGGCGATCGCCGGAATTCCAACTCAAAGTCGCAGCAGTCGCCGGATCAGTTTGACTCCAAACCTCAATCCCCAATCTCGAATTCCGCATCTCTGGAATTAGTGGAACTAGACGGGAATGTCGGGATTTTGTGCAACGGAGTGGGCCTGACAATGGCAACTCTGGATGCTGTAGCTCACCAACGAGGAAAACCGGCTAATTTTGTCAACCTGGGTTCTTTAGATCGTTACGATGCAGTAAATGCCCTGCGCGATCGCACCGAGTTGGGTCTGGAGTTGGTCGCTCAGGATAAAAGCGTTAAGGTGATACTTGTAAATATTTTGGACAGTGCTTCCAAGAGTGAGGAAATCATCACCGCCATAGCGGGCTATTTGGAACGAAAAGCTCGCGCCAACCGGCACATTCAAGTTGTGCTGCGCCTGGTAGAGCTCGATGCTGATGCTGTTAAAAAGCGTTTCGGACAGTTGCCCGTGCAGCTAGCTAGCACTTTAGATGAAGCTGCGGCTCAAGCTGTATCATCTGCCAAGTAGCGACAGTCGATCGGCAAAACGAGAACTCTGGACAACATATGAAAGCCTTCTGCTTTTGAAAGATCGAGTTTTAACTAGGAAAAAATGAATTTAACTCCTGAAAGCAAAGTCCTAGTACAGGGCATTACAGAATCTCCCGCCTCAACGCGCGCCGCCCTGATGATGAAGGCATACGGCACTAATGTAGTCGCCGGTGTCAGTCCCGGTAGGGGAGGGCAGGAGTTGGAGGGAATTCCTATTTTTGATTTGGTAGAAGAAGCTGTGGCGGCAGTGGGTCATGTTGACACTACGGTAATTTTGGTAGAGGCTTACTGGGTGCTGGATGCGGCTCTAGAAGCGATCGCCGCCGGAATTAGGCAAATCGCGATCGTCACTGAGGGAGTGCCTCCTCTGGATATGGTGCGCTTAGTCAGAAAGGCAGAGGCCACAGAAACTTTAGTGATCGGGCCCAACAGTCCGGGGATTATTGTCCCTGACAAACTGCTGCTGGGAACTCACCCCAAGGAATTCTACACTCCGGGTTCGATCGGGGTAATCAGCCGCAGCAGCACTTTGACTTACGAAGTTGCTCTCGAACTGACTGAGGCAGGTTTGGGACAGTCGATGGCGGTTTGTATTGGCTGCGACGCGATTGTGGGTTCTTCTTTTATGCAGTGGCTGCAACTTTTGGACGAAGATGACAGTACGGAGGCGATGGTTTTAATTGGGGAAGTTGGCGGTTGGAGCGAACAAGCTGCTGCTTCTTACATCGCTTCGGCGATCGACAAACCTGTGGTTGCTTATTTGGCAGGCCGCTACGTTCCCAAGGGCCCGTCCTTGGGCCATGCCGGCATCCTGATCAGTTCTCGGGCTGCTGCCCAGAAAGCCTTTGGTGTTACGGTAGAGAACAAAATGGCTGCCTTTGAAGAGGCGGAAATACCCGTAGCTGCTCGGCCTTCGGAGGTTCCCAAGTTGCTCAAGAAGTTGCTCAAGAAAAATTAATTGCTTCTTGGTTTGTAGTAAGGACTTTAGTCCGCGTTTTTTGGTTTGTAGTAAGGACTTTAGTCCGCGCTTCTTAGTTTGATCGTTCGGAGTTTAGTCCGCGCTTCTTAGGAACGAAAATTTAATAACTTACACAAATTTGTGGGATGGGCGTCCCGCCCGTCTTTTCGGGACGGGCGGGACGCCCATCCCACAAGAACAATAAAAACTGTAAGTTATTTAATTTTCATTCCTTAGTTTGATCGTTCGGAGTTTAGTCCGCGCTTCTTAGGAACGAAAATTTAATAACTTACACAAGTTTGTGGGATGGGCGTCCCGCCCGTCTTTTCGGGACGGGCGGGACGCCCATCCCACAAGAACAATAAAAACTGTAAGTTATACCAATTTAAAAAAAGAATGCAACAGTATTCTTGTCCCCCCCGCAAAGCAGCGGGGGGGCTAGGGGGGGTCGAAGAGTGTTGCACAATTTTAGATAAATGGTATTATTTAATTTTCATTCCTTAGTTTGATCGTTCGGACTTTAGTCCGCCAAAAAAGTCTGAGGACTTTAGTCCTCACTACAAACCTGTGCGATCGAACTTTCAGTGCTATTTTGTCTGAGTTGTGCCCTTTGTCTCGCCCTTGGAATCTTGCAGTAGGGTGCCCATATTTCCAGCCAAACCCTGAATTTTCCCAACAGTCGCAGCAATGCTGGCAACATCTACGTAAACCTCCGGGAGAGGATACTTTTTCAAGATTTCCAACAGCGACACCTTACCATCGTCGCCGGCTGCCAGAATCAGCGCAGCCCGCATGGCTTTGCCACCTTCTGTGCGGCGCTGAGTCCGAATTGCTTGACCAATTTCATCAGTAATTTTTTCGCCTGGAGTGCTGTAAACTATCCGGGCGAGATTAGCTGGCTTTAAACCGATTTGTAAACCGATCAACCCCTGCAATGTTTTTGGATCCATTTTGGAGAACCCGATAATTTGTTTGAGGGTTGGCGTCGTCGTGCCATCTTTAGCAAAGTCTTCTAAGTCGCTGATATTGACGGCTTGGCGGATCGGGCCAAATGTCAGGACAACTTTTTCGGCCCCGAATGCTCTACTGCTGCTAGATAATATGCTCGCGCTTGCTCCTACAACTAGGGCAATGCCGATCGATACCAATTTGTTTAACTTCATATCCAGTTTCTGCGATCGATTTGAGCGATCGATTAAAATTATGCTTTCGAGATTTGTATATTATAGATGCAGCAGTTATATTCTACAAGGTCGCGAGTGTAAGTTTTGCCCGCCTCGCACCCAGCATCTTGACCCCAATTTTTCCGCATTTAGGACGTTAAGAATAAGTAACCACATCTACCGCAATATTTTTTCTGATATACATTTTGCCTTCTACCTGTGAGTGCCTTCTGCCTTCTACATAAGTGCCTTTTATCAGTTATGTTTAAAACCAAGCGCAAATCTAAGAAGTCCAAACAAAAGCCCAGCGAAAAAACAACAACGTCCAGCAAAAAAGAAATAGCGGCACAAAAACGCAAAACTTCACAAAAGCGCAATGAATTAGCGCAGGCGATCGTCATAAGCTGCTTAATCAGTGTTGCTGTCAGCATCATCCTGTTGTTCGTGGTTCGCGCTAAGATTGCTATTGCCGGAGGCGCCGCCATAGCCATTTTGCTACTTTCCTACAAATACCCCCGTCCAGCTTTCTGGGCTTTTTTTATTTACCTGCCTTTAAGCGGTACAGTTACCTACGCAATTGGTGGCGGGAATGCTGCATTTCAAGTAGCCAAAGACGCCTTCTACATACCAGCCCTCATCGCCCTCATTCAAAGCTGCAAAAAGAAACAGTTGCCTCTGTTCATTCCCAAACAAATGCTTTCTACCTTCAGCATCCTGTTGATGATGGCAATGCTGACTTTAATTTTTGTCAACGGGGAGATGCAGCTCAACCCGATGAAGGGTGACAAACCAATTCTACAAGGAATTCTCGGCTTAAAAGTATTGATAGGTTACATACCGCTGATTGCTTGTACCTATTATCTGCTCCGCACTAAGAAGGATTTGGTGTTTTTTGGTAGAATGCACGTAGTTTTGGCGATCGTTTGCTGCATTCTCGGTTTGATTCAGTACCTCTTGCTGCAAAGCGGAAAATGTGCGGGTACCCGAGGCATGATTGGAGAAGAATTATATAAAGCAACTCTGCAAGCTAGATGTTTTGTCGGCGGTTCTTTGGTATTCAGTCCAGAAGTCAAGTTTATCCGCTTGCCGGGAACATTTGTCGCACCTTGGCAGTGGGCGTGGTTTCTAATTTCTAATGCTTTTTTAACCTTTGCCTCTGCCTTTTGCGATCCTTCATTCTGGTGGAGAGTTATCAGTTTATTTGGCATGGCCTTAGTATTTGCAAATGCAGTTATTTCGGGTCAAAGAGCTGCGTTAGTTATGGTTCCAGTTGCCACAGCCATCCTGCTAATTCTTACAGGTCAATTAGTTAACTTAAAACGATTTATTCCCATCGGTGCAGGACTGGCAATTCTGCTCTTTGTCGGTGCAGCAATTAACCCAGGAATAATCGAACAGCGGTGGGATAGTTTTGTTAACCGCTGGAACGCTGCACCGCCCCAACAGTTTATTTTTAATCAGTTCGAGCAGAGCAACAATTTTATCATTGACAGACCTCTTGGTAGAGGTGTGGGACGAGCGACTAATTCAACGCGGATCTTTGGTGCTACACAGCTAATTGAAACTTTCCAACCTAAGTTGATGTACGAACTCGGTTATCCGGGAATGATTGCTGTTCAAATCATGCTTTTACACTTGGCTTTTCTAACTTTTAGAGCTTACCGTTCTGTCAAGGACAAAAGTTTGCGGAGTTACGGAGCTAGTTTTTGGGTGTTTGTGGGATTTATTAGCATCTATCCTCAATACTATCCGCTGGATGTAGATCCAGTGTGTGTGTATTACTGGGTTTTGGCTGGGGCGATTTTAAAGTTGCCCAAAATTGACAAACAGGTGCAGGATGAGAAACACCAGGAACTTGAGGGACATGAATTGGAAGTTCACCAGCAATTTAAGGAGAAAAAGATTATTGCATCGGCTCCAATTTGACAAAAAAGGTACGTTGTTGCGCTTTAGCGCTCTTTTCGAGAATTAACAAGAGCGCTGAAGCGCAACTACATACCTAAGAATTAACCCCAATGTTATGCAAAGGTACGTTGTTGCGCTTGGGCGCTCTTTTCGAGAATTAACAAGAGCGCTGAAGCGCAACTACATACCTAAGAATTAACCCTAATCTTATGCAAAGGTACGTTGTTGCGCTTCAGCGCTATTTTCGAGAATTAACAAGAGCGCTGAAGCGCAACTACATACCTAAGAATTAACCCCAATGTTATGCGACTTGTGTAAGTCCAGAAAAATTTGTAGTGTTGTAGTTTCAACGGACATGATATAAATTGTAATTTTACTGTGGTTTCCAAACAGGACTCCCAGCATTTAAATCCTTGTCGCTGGTCAATTTATTTAATCCCGAACCGTCGCGATTAATTACATACAAATTACTTTTGTTACCTGTATTCTCATTCAAAGTAAAAGCAATTT
Organism: Microcoleus sp. PH2017_09_SFU_O_A; assembly: GCF_020738625.1. NCBI lineage: Bacteria > Bacillati > Cyanobacteriota > Cyanophyceae > Oscillatoriales > Microcoleaceae > Microcoleus > Microcoleus sp. PH2017_09_SFU_O_A. The sequence continues at coordinate 20,570 of NZ_JAEQCF010000029.1, read as the reverse complement.
GCTGACTGTCATAAGACCAAGCTAATTCAGAAATTCCAGACATTCCTAGGCGGGGAGCTAGTTGATTTAGCTGGGAAGTTTCCGCATTTATTGTGTATAATTTTTGCTGGTTGAAGTCTCCGCCAGTGAAGGCGATAAGTTTGCCATCGGGCGACCAGGAAAGTGCATCGTAGTTTTGGGGTTTTTGGGTGAGATTTTTGGCGGTTCCGCTGTTAATGTCGATCGCCCAAATATCCTGCTTTTCCCCGCTCAAATCGCCCGCTTTCCCGTGATAGTAAGCAATCCGGCTGCTGTCGGGCGACCAAAATAGCTTGACGTTGTAGACTTGATGTTGCGGGTTGTTGGTCAAATTTTTGAGGTTTGTGCCGTCGGCATTAATCGTGTAAACTTGCTGTTGGGGATAGGTACCGGAGAAAAAAGCGATTTTTGTGCGATCGGGCGACCAGACAAGTTCGCTACCGCCGGATATATACTCGCCGGGACTTTTGGTTAATTTAGTCATGCCCGAACCGTCGGCATTCATTTTATAAATATTTTTATCCTTAACAAAGGCTACCTGTTCACCATCAGGAGAAAGATAGAATTCTGATGAAATTTCTGTTTTAGCCGGTTGTCCTCCTACTTCCCAATTGCGAACTAATTTAGTTCCTTTAATACCCGAAGTATCGCTAGTATAAAGTGATTGACTGCCGGGAGAATCCGAGGTAAAACCATCGCAGGAACGGGCAAAAACAAGTTTTTGGCTGTTGGAAAACCAAGCTATTGCAAAATTAGCTGCTTTGCAAGACTCCCCAGCAAACTGTTTCGTTAACCCGGAACCGTCAGCGTTGACTGTATAAATGTCCGTGTCTGTGCCAACGAAAGCCAGTCGATCGCCCTTGGGCGACCAAACTACGGTATAGCTAACATCTATATTGGGTGCAAGTTCGCGGCGGGCTAAACTGGTAGCGTTGACGGTAAATAAACTGTTTCTCACCTCGCTCTCGCGCTGTTGGAGAGCTGTAAACGCCAGTATGCTTGGGGATTTTTGGGCTGCGGTTGTCGGAGGGCTTTGCAGGCTCGAAAACAGGGCGAGAGCGAGTGTTAGGGCGATAAGGGCGATCGACCAAAACCTCCATAATTTATGCAAACGCATTTTGTTAGTTGATCCTCTTGACAATGGAAAGTGGAAAGCAAAAAAGACAGCTCGAATTTTCGCTATCACAGGTCAACTGTCAACTGTCAACTGTCAACTGTTTAAAGTGTTTGGCGATCGATATGTCGCGACAGCATCAAACTCTGCTTAATTCTACCAATAATTAGCTCGAACATTTTTTTGCGGGACGGATTCTTGCTTGTGGGCGGCATCCCTAACTCGCAACACATCAAATTCAAATCAGTTGCACTCATAGCCGACAATTTTTGCCTCACCTCTAATTCATGACCCTTCTTAGCTTGCAAGCGCAGTTCTTCATAAACTTCGAGAACATTTTCAGTAGATAAATTAGCAGGTTTCTCAACATCAGCAACAGCAGGCAATTCAGAAGTTTTAGAACCAGCAGAAAGCCCTCCCCGCTTGACTTGAGCCTCAATCCTGGTTAATTTTTTAGAAACCTCGCGCAATATCTCCTTAAGTTCGCCAATTTCATCAACCAACCCTCCGCTTTTTTGCTCGCCAGCAGGCAACATATCTTTTTTAATCATTTCAGATACTCCTCACACTCGCGCCAAAGTTGCTCAAACTCTCTAACTAATTCTCGCGGCAATTCTCCCTCATTAATAGCCCGCTTTAGCCCAACACTTTCCCGAATTGTCGATTCTAAAAATCTCACTTCTATGTTATTGTCTTTTGAGATTTCAGCGCAAAGCCTTTTGACTTCTCTCATGTAAAACTGAACTTCATTTGTCAGCAATCCTCCATAGATTTTAGCTTTATTCATAAACACTGCAATCTTGGGAAACGGGTAAGGCTCAATCCGTTTTTGGAGCGAGTTTAAAACTAAACTCAATCCCCGAGAACCAAAATAATCTGGGTTGACAGGAATCAGTATTAAGTCGCAGCAAGAAAGTACGCTATAGGTGAGGAGACTGAAGGAAGGCGAACAGTCAAACAGCATCAAATCGTATTTGGGGAGATTGGGAGAGTTAGCGATTTTGCCACTGAACTGGCGGATGAAGTCTTTAACACTTTTTCCCTCAAATCCATCGAGGTCTAACCAATACAATTCTTCAACTGAAGGGATAAAATGCAACTGTTCGTCAATCTGATAAATGGTGTCGAAACCAACGGGAAATTTAAAGTTTTGTCCGGCTTTTTTAAAGACTTCGAGGGCGTCGTAAATTGTGAGTCTGTGTTTGAGAGATTTTTCGTACCACTTACCAAACTTATCATCTAAATGACCCGTATTTTCGTTAAGCCCGATCGCCTCTGTGAGCGACATTTGCGGGTCTAGGTCTAACATCAGGACTTCTAAGTCGGTTCCTTGGGATATAATATTTCCCAGACTCCAGGTGACGGTGGTCTTTCCGACACCGCCTTTGAAGTTGATTACTGCTATGGATTTGGGACTCATGGCTGGGTTTGCTTAGGTTTTGCTCAATTTTTTATTAAAACATATTGTGGAGGTTAGTTGAAAGGGCGATCGCATACCAGAGTCACGATGTGTCAACTGAGATAAGAAGGAAAGTGCGATCGAGAAAATTATCATAAAATAAACATCAAGTAATGTCAAATTAACCTTTGTTTTTACCGTTAAATGCCTTGAAATTAAATACAATTTGTCTAGACATTTAATCAATTCCAAGTCATTTTAAGCGGGTGCATCTGGTTTTGGAAGAGGGCGAAGAATGACCGCATATAAGTTATTAGTTATCATCTCATATTTTCTGCGGTCATCCTTCGCCCTACGGATATATTCGCTTGCATTGAGATGCACCCGTTTAATTGGGAGCATCTCATTTTTGCAAAAAGCATTTTTTTTGACAGTGTGAGCGTCCCCTTTTTTGAGAGTGCGAGCGTCCACGCTCGCGTCCTATACAAAGCACGCGAGCGGGGACGCTCGCACTACAAATAAAAAACTGAAATGCTCCCGTTTAATTGTCTTTGGCTTCATTAAATTTGCCTTCCTTCTGTGCTCTTTCGAGCCCTTCCTCCACCAAAAGTAATGCCATTTGGGAAATCGAACGACGCTCAAGACTAGCCAGTTTCTCTAACTTCTCCTTAACTTCAGGCGGGGGGTAAAAAGCAACTCTTGGAGATTTTGCAGGGCTCACATTGTTTGGGGGGTAGCGTGTTCACCATGTCATTTTACTCGTCGCTGTCGATTTTCTGTGGTGGCGATCGATCGTCGCTTGGAATTCTCCCTTCAGATTTAGCCTCATCTACTGCTTCCTGAATTAATGTCAACACCATATTCGAGACTGGTCGATAATGCGATTTAGCTAACCGCTCTAAGTCTGCTTTCAGTTCTTCTGGAAGATATACAACTATTCTGGGGAGTTTTGCTGGCAAGGCTGTTATTTGTGCTTTTACTGCTCTATTCTACCTTTTTTTGACCTCTACAATATCAATCTTACCCTTAAGAGTTGACTCGGAGTGCATACCGTGATACCTTAGAGTTGACCAAAAACAAAACCCCACCGCTCAGACTCGTAATCGTTCGGTGGGGGCTTGAACTCCCATATTCAGGAGGAAACCCTATGATATCACAGCCAAAGTCCGTTCCCGAACTGCTCCGGGAAGAAATTCCTGATGTACCCGCAGGTAAACAACCGATTCGTTTGCTGATTTGCGGTGTTCCGAAAGCGGTAGAAAGCATTGTTAATCTGCTGCACGTTTTAGGTTTTGCACAAGTTGGGGAATGGAGTCCGCCTCTACCTTCGCCTCTAGCAGGTGAGGTGATTCGGATTTTAACCCGTTACTGGAAAGAATAGTCTTTAAGGTCGATCGCGCTTTTTGATGTGAAGTGCGATCGGCCTTTGTGTCTCATTGAAGGGCGATCGTCATTTGTCAAGCTCAAATAGCTTCTTTTTTTTTGACAAAGACTATAATCAATAGTAAGTCGTATCATATGTCAACTCCATCAGAAATAACCGTTATAGTTGAGCGTATAAAGCAGGAGCTAACTCAAATTGAGCAGGAAGCAGGTGAGGGACTAAATATTTGCAGAGCCATCCTAGAGAGCTTTCCAAACAATTTTACCGTGATTCAGCTTTCTGGATTTTTAAACACCTGTATATTTTTTGCAAACACATCAAAAACACAAATTCAGGAACGCATAGAATATCTCTCAGCAGTTGAAGTCCTGACAAATGATAGAATAGAAGAGGTGGGGGAAGACTTGGCAATGGAGCTAGGCCGAGTGCTGGAAACTAAAATAAGAGTTAGTAGTGTTAAAGCCCGTTTGGAGAATTTACAATGACACAAAAAGAACTAGATGAGAAGGAATTGCTAGAAATTTTGGAATTAACAAGAGACACCGAACAGAAAGCTAGAGAAATGTGTCAAATGATCTCGGCTAATACGGCTAAATACCAAAAATGGTCGGAAGCTAAAGCTAAACAAGCCGAAAAACAGAAGCAACTCTAATGAGTAAGTTGTGAAAAAGGCGAAGTCAATCAACGAACTCGATCGCCTTTTTACTTACCTAAACTCCCTCCTCCTCAAACTATATTCAACTCACAACCAGAAGCTCATTCAACTTATTTTTTAACTCTGGGGATACCATTAATGGATTATAGATTTCCCCCTCGTATGGTTGCCATATATAACTAGGACTAAATGGTCGGAAAACTGGTAATATTTCTAGCCCATGAGTAAGTTCCTTTGCTAAAACCAATCCAGGAATAGATAAATTAGATAAATCCTCCATAAGTTCACTATAGGTTCTGAATTCATCAACTTCAACCCCAACCAAAGCATAGCGAAACCAAGGAGCAAACCGTAGAGTTAGATAAAATAAAATACCTAACTCTGTCATCACATAAGCACTTTCAGGGCTATCTATTCCCACTTCACTAATATTATTGGGATAAACCCGACACCACCAATTTTGCTCCATATCTTGAAAAGTATCTGTTCGACATAGACATTGGCGATTATTTGACAGCATCCATTCTATGCCCTCAAAGTGTTGAGCAAATTTATTAACATTGGCTTCATCAGAGCCACACTCTGCCGATAAACTGAATATCCACGCCATTGTTATAGACTCCTATGATATATAAAGTTAATCAACTCTTTCCCAATCATTTTGGGTGTTTGCCAATGCTGCCTCGTACCTTTCCAGAGACATTGTAACTCTTGGCAAAATGCTAACGTGGGTCGGACTATCTTGGACAGCCTGTAAATCTCCCATAATGTTTCTGTCATCAATTTGCCATAAAGGGTCTTTTCCAGTTCCACCAAATTTTGAAGGTCTGCGAAAAGCTGGTAAACTTTCAATTGAAAGGGAAACAGACATTCCTTTTGTATTCTTGACGGCAACAGCAACAAGCTCTCCTCGAAACTCACGTTCTGAATCTGTTAACAAATAGCCTTGCTCATTCAGATAACCTGTCGGCATTTGCTCAATATCTATGTCAATACCAGGTCTAATACCTAATAATCTAGCACTGCGACCTATTTTGGGCTTACCATTTTGCTCCGCCATGCCACGATAGTAAAGTTTTGCCATCAGTTAATGTTTTCAACTTGTAAGCTCATCCTTCATCTTCTGAAGATTCTCAAGGTCAGACCGATGAAGTTGTGTTTGATTTTCTGTAAGCCACTGATAAAATTGTTGAACTATGACAAAGTATTCATTTGATAAAGAAATTAGACACAAGCTATCTCCTAAATTTTCTAAATAAGACATTGAGATTTTATCCCATCCATCACACTGCTTCAGAATCTCAACATCAACACGCACAGTCATTTCTACATCTTCTGCAAATTCTATTTGCAACGCTAGTATGGGCAAGGTGTAATGCTGCGTATAATTTCGCAACTTATGCACAAACTTTTGGATAGGATTGTTTGCAATATCTCGATTGAGTTTTTCTTGGTATTTTTTTATAAATTCTTGATTAGAGTACAACCTATTAACAATTACTCTTGTATGATCAACTAATGATTTTGCAGAGGCAAGAAAGTTATGAAATAGTCTTGAAGTTTCATTAATTAAAAGGTCAAGATTTTCTCTTTCTTCAGAACTGTACATGAACAAAGATTCTTTCGGATCGTTGAGATGCTCTAGATAGCGTCTAAGTTCATCGTAATTTCCCTTGAAGACCCCATAGCTTGCACTTAAAGCTTGCAAGTTTCGATAAATTTCCATTTCTGGTGAGGCTTGTAACTTATCGAAACTAATACCAAATTCAGTCTTGTATTCCATACATTTTTTAAAAGAGTGCTACAAATTGAGTAAATTTATAACAGAGGCAACTTTACCATCAATCAGACTCAAGAAGCTTCAAATACTAGCATTTTTTTGATAAAGTATTTTTCAATTTCCGTACAATCTTTTGCTAGATCGAAACAGTCATCTTCTTTTTGTATATCTCGAAACTGCTTAACAATTTCTTTTCGCAAAACTGACCAAATTTTTTCAGTGACAAAGTAATAGCTTGATTTTGGATGTAATATAATTCCTGAACCAGTAGTCAAGAATTCTTCTATCTCAGGAATGTTAGCACTTAATGTCAAATACTGAGTTTCTATAACTTCAATAAACTTTTTGTCTAGCGTTTGATCAATCTTTTCTTCTTCTTCTTTTTTCAAAATGTTTTTTAATTCTTGCAATATCTCATCATAATGATGACCTTTCGTGAATTCTTCAGAAAAATACTTAAGTCTAGCAAAATGAATAGATTTAGACATACTTTTAGTTCCTAGCTTGTTTAATGTATTCCACTAACTCAGGTAAGCTATTGACTTTTTCCAAAGCCCTAACAAGGCGATCAACTGAATCACAATCATAATATTGTATGTCTACATTAGGAAATTCTTCCTTAAGGTTTCCTAAAATATTTTTATTGTTATCATCTAGACGATTAACAGGAAAAATATAACGAAACCCGGTTGGCTGCTTCCTTTTTAATAACTTTTTCACGTCACTTATCCAGTTTTTAAGACTTCCTTGATTGACAGGCCCATCTGCTCGTTCAGGGGAAGATTTACACTCGTAAATAAAATTTCCCTCTACAAAATATGTCATAAGCTTGATTTAAGAAACTATTGAACTTTACTAAGTGTTTATGAGATAAGTTTCGGAAATAGAGAAAATTTCTAGGCTGACTTTCTCAGATCGCGAAAATGAGCGTCAACAGTAAATTCCTTTCCTAGTTTACTGACTTTACTATGTCCCGAAATAGCCACAACCTTACCAGTTAATAATCCTTGAATTAAATTATCTGCATTTTTTGATAATGCGACAAAATCAGTGATCGGTTCATTATCTTTTAAATTATCTACATAATCAACACCTGGCTTCATGTTGAACTGTTTCATCAAATCTTCCAAAAGTGCTTTGAAAGATTTATCAATTACTTTTCCTTTGTCAAGCGGGTTTAATTTTTTCCAGTCTGGTAGATATTCCAATGCTTGACTTAAAGCATTTTTAATAGAACCAAGTCCAAAGTTTGACATTGAAACCTCTACTACAATTGAGTGTGATTACGGATCTAGTAGGTTAGGTTAAAGGAACAAAACCTAACACTAAAAAAATATTTCAAATATCCTAGCATAACGACAGCTCAACTGTCAACATTTACCTGCAACTAATCAAAAAAACACCACCGCCCCAACGCCCCAACGGCGAACCCGAAACCCTCCCCCAACTCAAATCCTACTGGAATCAACTCCGCCGCCACAGCGACAAACACCCCATCCTCATCTTCTACCAAGACCCCACATCCCCCGCCGCTCAAGGTTTGAGCCCTACTTTCCTGGATGCCCTTACCCGCTTCGACGGTACAATCTGTCTCATCACCGACACGCCTCACCCACCCCTGCAAACCTTCTCGCCCCATGACCCCGATTTACTTCAATCTGTCGTAAATTGGCTCAAAAGAGTTCATTTTGAGTCTTAAAGAAACCGGGTTTTTCGCAGTTTTTACGAGGCGCAGCGAATAATTCTCGAAAAAACCCGGTTTCTGGCCACCCGCGATTTGAGATAAAATATAGACAAGCCCTCAACATAACGAACAATGACTCTAGCTAACTATCAACTTTCCCTAAATTTTGAGCAAATTTTAGCCCTAGTCAAACAACTGCCCTATCCAGAAAAATTGCAGTTAAGTCAAGAGCTAGAAAAAGAAGTATTAAATAGTAAATTAACAGTTCTTTTGGAGTCATTTAGAACCGATGAACTTTCTTTAGAAACTATCGCCCAAGAAGTAGAAGCAGTTAGAAGCGAAATTCATGCCAGAAAAACCAACAATTAAAGTAATTATAGATACTAATCTTTGGATTAGCTTCTTGATTGGCAAAGAATTAGCTAATCTCAAACAGTTAATAGTCGATCGAGCTATCCAAGTTGTCTTGTGCGAACAAATTATCGAGGAAATCAATCTGGTAACTCAAAGACCAAAACTCCAAAAATATTTTCCGGCCACGAAAGTTCAAGAGTTGCTTGAATTGTTGAGAATTATTGGCTTATGGATAGAAGTAACTTCGGAAGTCTCTATTTGTAGAGGCGCTAAGGATAATTATTTGTTGGCTTTAGCAAAAGATAGTCAAGCTAATTTTTTGCTTACAGGAGATGGAGATTTATTGACTTTGGTCAATTTTGAGGGGACGGAAATTTTAACTTACAAAGATTTTTTAGGCAAAATTAATTTCATTTAGAGTCCTGAGTGATTCTGATTACTCGTAAATCCAAGAAACCGGGTTTTTCGGAGTTTTTGCGAGGTGTAGCGAATAATTCTCGAAAAAACCCGGTTTCTGGCCACCCGTAAACTGAAGTTGGCTAAATTTCCCCCATTTTGTGATATAATTAAGACCTTAAAAAAATAGCACAGAAAAAAGCTATGTCTGAAATTACTCTAGACGAAACCAAACTTAAAGAATTGCTCAAAGCAGCTATTTTTGAGTTACTAAAAGAACAAAAAGAAGTATTTTCGGAAATTTTAACAGAAGCCCTAGAAGATATAGGGATGGAAAATGCTATCAAAGAAGGTGAAAATACTGAAACAGTCAGTCGCGACCAAATCTTCAAAATTTTGAAGGGACAACCATGAATGTTGAGTTTAAAAAAAGCTTTGAAAAGGATTTGCTGAAGATTCTTGATGCCGAGTTATTTCAAAGAATTCAGGAATCGATCGAACAAGTTGAGAATGCTGAAAAATTAAATGAAGTTAGCAATCTTAAAAAACTAAAGGGCGATGCAGATTACTATCGCATTAGGCTGGGAGATTACCGCATCGGTATTAAAGTTAATGATGGCATAGTCTGTTTCGTCAGGATACTCCACCGGAAAGAGATTTATAGATACTTTCCTTAATCATTTAACGTTCGTGAATTGATTTACATTCCCAAAAAAATCCAGGCCCAACCGTCAAAACTTGTTCTGTTGGCATGAACAATTCCCAATAAGGAAGTTCAGAATCATCTTGGAAATCTGGCTGTAAAATTAGTTGATAATCTCCCTCAAAAACTAGAGTGAGGCTAATATTATCAGCATCGATCGCAAAATCAATCAATTCTTTAGTTTCCAATTGCTGCAAAACTTTTTTGACAGCATCTATTTCTACCTCATCTATTTCTGTATCTATATCTACTGGCAAGGAAGAAGTTAAAATGCGATCGCCTTGCTTGAAAACCCAAGGTGTTGCCCTTGTGCCCAATTGCCAACTACCTTTGCATAGATGTGCTAATTTTGGGTGAGTATAGGCAGACATCTCACCGAAATCTAGCCGTAATTCATCCCCATAACTAAATATAACCTGATGACAAATTTCTCCGATAATTGGTTTAGTAATGACTGAAATAATTTGCTCGATATTTGGCTTTCGATCGGCAATAGATGTTTGAATAGCCATTTAAATATCCTCTAAAAATTCTTTTGCTTTCTGGCGGAGCTCGACCTAAGTAAAATCGCCTCTACGGTTTAAAGTTCCACCATAACCATTTTTCTTTTCTTCCTCAATCAATAAACCAAAAGCAATCCTTAATTCACCTCCCATCTTAAACTCCCTAGCGATCGCATCAACCTGTTTAATATCGCGTTTTCTACCCATCAATATTATCTGCTAAAATATCTTGTAAAATTTCTGGTGTTAAGCCTCGCTGCTGGGCCCGATCGGAAATTTCTGCCATAACTTGCATTAAAGTTTTATCGACTTCAACTAAATTTTGCCTGTCTTTAAGATTTTCAATAGCTTTCAACAGTTTGTTTTTATTAACTTCCGATTTCAAAAGATATTCGGTTTCATCGCATTCTGAGACAATTATTTCAATCTCTTTATTTCCAAAAGTCGCTTTAATTTGTTCTAAAAAATTAAAATCGAGTTCGCTGGCTTTTAAACGATAAACTGTTGACATCGTTTTTACCTATTTTTGATTGCGTTAAAAATTAATACTGCCTTTAAATACATTAGTTTGAAGTTGATACTAAGAGCGGGCAATTTTGCCCGCCCTTAATTTGTTTTAGCGTTTGACTAACTTCTTAGACACCTTCCGCAAGCGAATTGATTTCGGTGTTACTTCCACCAATTCATCCTGCCCGATGTACTCCAAAGCACGTTCCAAACTCATATCGACAGGCGCTTGCAATTGTGCCAATTCTTCACCGCCAGATGCGCGGTGGTTTGTCAACTGCTTTGACTTGCAAATATTGAGTTCCATGTCGTCATCTCGGTTGTTTTCTCCGATAATCATCCCTCTGTAAACCTTGGTTCCGGGGGTAATGAAAAATACGCCGCGGTCTTCAGCATTTTTCAGTGAATAAGTAGTTGCAGTTCCTTCTTCAAAGGAAATCAATACTCCGTTGCGACGGGCGACAATTTCTCCACCGAGGGGGCGATAGTCGAGGAAGCTGTGGTTCATAATTCCGGCGCCGCGAGTCAAGCGCATGAACTCGCCTCGGAATCCAATCAAACCACGGGCGGGGACTGAAAATTCGATTTGGGTGCGACCGGTGCTGCTGACGTGCATATCTTGCATTTCTGCTTTGCGCTGACCGAGGCGTTCGATGCAGCCACCGACGGCTTCTTCGGGTACGTCTAAGACTAAACATTCAAAGGGTTCGCAGGGACGACCGCCGACTTCGCGGAAGATTACTTGCGGTTGGGATACTTGGAATTCGTATCCTTCGCGACGCATATTTTCGATCAGGATTCCGAGGTGGAGTTCGCCACGACCGGATACGAGGAATTTGTCGGGAGATTCGGTTTCTTCGACGCGCAAGGCGACGTTGGTTTGGAGTTCTCGCATTAGCCGATCGCGAATTTGACGCGATGTTACCAAACTACCTTCTTGACCGCAGAACGGCGAATCGTTCACAGAGAAAGTCATCTGCAAAGTTGGTTCGTCTACCTTGATTAAAGGCAGCGCTTGCGGGTCGTTGGGACAGGTAATTGTCTCGCCAATATAGGCATCAGCAAAACCAGCAACGGCGACAAGATTACCAGCAGAAGATTCTGCGATATCAATCCGCTTCAGGCCTTCAAAGCCCATCAATTTGCTGATTTTTGATTTGACAAGCGCGCCGCTTTCGGTGATTAAGACTGCTTGTTGACCGATTCTAATCGTGCCGTTGTGGATGCGGCCGATGACGATGCGACCGACGTATTCGGAGTAATCTAAGGTGGTTACTTGCAGTTGCAGCGGCTTGTTGGGGTCGCCTACTGGGGGTGGTACGTGGTCGAGGATTTCTTCAAACAGGGGCTTCATATCTAGCCCTTCGTCTTCGAGGTGTTTTTTGGCGTAACCGCTTAAGCCGGAACCGAAGAGGTAGGGAAATTCGCACTGATCGTCGTCAGCGCCTAGTTCGAGGAACAGATCCAAAACTTTATCGACGGCTTTGTGGGGGTCGGCTCGATCGCGATCGATCTTGTTGACAAATACGATCGGGCGCAGTCCTTTTTCCAGGGCTTTTTTGAGCACGAACCGGGTTTGCGGCATCGGGCCTTCATTGGCGTCTACGATCAGCAAACAACCGTCTACCATGCCGAGAACTCGTTCGACTTCGCCACCGAAGTCGGCGTGTCCGGGGGTATCGACGATGTTGATCAGGGTTTCTTTGTATCGGACGGCGGTATTTTTGGAAAGGATGGTGATGCCACGCTCGCGCTCGATATCATTGGAGTCCATGACGCAATCTGGGATTTCTTCCCCTTCGCGGAAGACCCCGGACTGTCTGAGAAGAGCGTCCACAAGGGTGGTTTTGCCGTGATCGACGTGAGCAATGATGGCGACGTTGCGAATGGGAAGACTCATAATGCGTCTGGGACGTTAAACGGATTTAACTAAAGATTTCTTAATAATTGTAGCGCATGAAGTCAAGGGGCGATCGGGCGGCTGCAAGATTGGGGTGCGATCGTCGCTAGAATAAGGGTTAAGGTTCTGTTAGTGCTGTTGAGTTGGTGGAGGTTGCTAAGGTTTGATTGGGGGCGATCGCCCGTATGATCATAAACGAGTAGTTGCGATCGCACTTATGGAAGTACAACCCAGAGACATTCAGCGTTACGTCAAGTCAGACGGTCAGATTCCTTTCGATGAGTGGTTTTATGCTCTGCGGGATTCTCAAGCTAAACTCAAGATTAATGTGAGATTGAAGCGAGTCAGTACAGGTAATTTTGGAGACTACCGCCCAGTGGGAGAAGGAGTCTTGGAATTGAAAATTAATTTTGGTCCAGGCTACCGGGTCTATTTTGGACAAGTAGAAACAACTATAGTGCTTCTCCTGTGTGGAGGGGATAAAAGCACTCAGGACGAAGATATTCGTAAAGCAAAGAAATATTGGATTAAATACAGGAGTCAAGACAATGGTTAAAAGTGTACCTTACCATCCGTTTCTGATTGAACAGCTTAAAGATTCAGTATATGCAGCGGGCTACCTCACGCTGTTTTTGAATGAGCAAGAAGAGGGAGATTTGGATGTTGGGATTTTCCCATCAGCTTTGAAAGAGGTATTTGAAGCTCTTGGAGAACCAAATATGTCAGCAGATGACGCTAAATTGCACTTGGAAAAATTAGATGGTTTGCTGTCACAGAATGGAATGGCGACAATTTATGCTTTGGCTAATTGGCTGAATACTCTGGGATTGAAGTTATCTGTTGCGGTTGCCGAGGATGAACGGGAAGAGAAAGGTTCTGTTAGTGATGTTGTGTTGGTGGAGGTTGCTAAGGTTTGATTTTGGGCGATCGCCCGTAGGATAATTTACGAGCAAGTGCGATCGACTTTATGGAAGTACAAACCAGATAAAAATTCAGCGTTACGTCAGATCGATCTGGCAGATCGCCCAGCAGATCAATGGCTGACATCGGCGCTCTGCTAGAATTGGCGCGGATGTTTGATGTGTCGATCGCAGATAATATTGTGAGATTTTGTGAAACAGTAACAAATTACACTTAAAATAAACCAACACCACCAGCGTCAACAAGTGCGACATCGCACCCGCGATCGCAAGTAAAAGATTCGAGAGTTGGCGGATGGGACAGGGCGGAGTCAGGAAGAGATCGTATGTATGTATATTCTCAACGGCAACTGTAGCTGCTCGATCGCCCAGATAGATATACAATTTGTAACGTTGAGCCTTATTGAAGTGCAGGAGTGGAGCTGGCTTGGATAACGCTAGTCTGTCGAGAAAAACCCCGCAAGCCTCCGAGCTTGCCGCTGACGAAATTCCAGAAGCAGTACGAGACCACCCATATCTAGAAGCAGGAGGGAGTCAGTCCAAGAAAAAAGGACTGATTTGGAAACTGGTAGGATTGGCCGCAGTCGCCTTTGGCGTCAGCATCTGGCTGCACCTCAACTTTAACTTTTTCCCAGCCACCAGTCGGGCACAGCCAACTCAAAAAAACCCAGCAGCAGCGACTTTGGCCCCTGGAACTGCCCCGAGTCCAGCTACCAACTCAAAAGCCGCCACCCCAGACAACCTGCTGGGACACTTGCCTTACCCAGAAGCACCAGCCGCCGACTTGGTAAATGTCACCTCCGACGGTAGCATCAAACTCCGCACTTCAGCAGCAGCAAAATATCAGGAAATGGCCAACGCTGCCGCCGCATCAGGAATCTATTTTGCTCCCATATCAGGCTTTCGATCCGTAGACGACCAACAACACGTATTTTTTGATGTAAAAGCTGAACGCAGGCAAAATGCCAGCAAGCGAGCCGAAGTTAGCGCTCCTCCAGGTTATAGCGAACATCATACCGGTTATGCGATCGACCTTGGTGACGGTTCCTCCCCCGATACCAACCTCAGTCCCAGCTTTGAAAATACCCAAGCATTCAAATGGCTAGAAGCCAATGCCACCGCTTTCAGCTTTGAAATGTCCTTCCCCAAAAACAATCGCCAAGGCGTCAGTTACGAGCCTTGGCACTGGCGGTTTGTGGGCGACAGGCAAAGCCTCGAAACTTTCTACAAAGCTCATTCGCTAAAAAAGTAGAAGACAGTTGACAGTTGACAGTTGACAGTTGACAGTTGACAGTTGACAGTTGACAGTGGGCAGTGGACAGTTGACAGTTGACAGTGGGCAGTGGACAGTCAGAAGGAAAAAGGAAGGTTTTCCACATCTCCCCCTCTCCCCATCTCCCCCTCCCCCCCTCTCCCCCTCTCTCCCTCTCTCCCTCTCCCCCTCCCCCCTCTCCCCCTCTCCCCCTCTCCCGCCAAACAAGTGATTGCAATCTATCCAGGCAGCTTTGACCCCATTACCTTCGGTCACGCAGATATTATCGAGCGGGGATCTAAACTGTTCGATCGCATAATTGTTACCGTAGTCAAAAATCCCAGCAAAACCCCTCTGTTCACCGTAGAAGAACGGATTGAGCAGATCCTGCGCTCTACCAAACACCTGCCAAACGTAGAAGTAGACAGTTTTGAGGGTTTGACAGTAAACTATGCTAAGATTCGACAAGCCAAAGTGCTGCTGCGGGGACTCCGGGTATTAACGGATTTTGAAATGGAACTCCAGATGGCCCACACCAATAAAACCCTTCTGGGCGAAATTGAAACAGTTTTTTTGGCAACTTCTAACGAGTACAGCTTTTTAAGTAGTAGTGTAGTTAAAGAAATCGCCAAGTTTGGTGGCTCCGTAGATCATCTTGTTCCGAAACACGTCGCTCTAGATATTTACAAATGTTACGCCAACAGGAACCAAATCGCATCGAACCCGACACTACCGGACGCAGCACTGAGAACGAATCACCTCAGAACACCGCCGCCTTCGGAGACGAGACCAGAACCGCAGGAGTAGACATCCAGCGGGAATTGAACCGGCTTGAGGAAATTGTTCTCGACAGCCCGCGCATTCCCATGACCAGACGCACTCTGGTGGATGAAGAACAGTTGCTCGATCAGTTAGACTTGGTGAGGCTAAATTTGCCGATCGCCTTTGGGGAAGCCGAAACGGTCATCCGACACAAAGACGAACTGCTCCAAGAAGCCCAACTCTACGCTCAAGAAGTGATAGAAGCAGCAGAACAGCGAGCAGCAGAACTTTTAAACGATATGGGCCTGCTACAGCAGGCGAAGATAGAAGCAGATCAGTTGCGACAGCAAGTTTTGCTCGACTGCGAAGCAATTCAGCAGGCGACGCTGGCGGAAGTGGAACAAATTCGCTACCAGGCTCAAGAGGAACTGGAAGAAATGAGAACCAGGGCGATCGCTGAATGCGAGGAAATTCAAAATGGCGCCGACGATTATGCTGACCAAGTGCTCGATAATATTGAGCACAAGCTGAGCGATATGCTGCGCGTGATCCGCAATGGGCGAGATCAGTTGGATAGTGTTTCTGCGTCGCACATCCATCACAACAACGGTTAGTTAACTTGCTTTAATCAAAGTGTGACTTACCGATAATTTTGTGAATTTACGGGCGATCGCGCGATCGAGTGGCAGGGAAATGGCCCAGCATCCTTACTGGGCGGGGAGCAGATAAATAACCTCATGAATAGAGCCGATACCCGTTAAGCATAAATGCTTTGATTCCCGTACTGTGCAACTGTCAACTGTCAACTGTCCACTGTCCACTGCTATAGCAAGACTTGTTTGAATATTGATAATTTTTGTGAAGATAGGAGCAAATATACCATTTTTTGCTATGGTGAAAATCCATCAGGCAGAAAAATTCTGATTTGACCATAATTT
Organism: Microcoleus sp. PH2017_09_SFU_O_A; assembly: GCF_020738625.1. Classification (NCBI taxonomy): domain Bacteria; kingdom Bacillati; phylum Cyanobacteriota; class Cyanophyceae; order Oscillatoriales; family Microcoleaceae; genus Microcoleus; species Microcoleus sp. PH2017_09_SFU_O_A. The sequence continues at coordinate 4,301 of NZ_JAEQCF010000029.1, read as the reverse complement.
TTGCAATCTACTTTTTATCATGCAAAAAGCTTCTAATCGGTTTGCGGAATTTGACTCGATCCGAGCTTTAGCCATAGTCAGTGTTGTGATTACTCATGCTGGGTTTGCGGCATTTCGCGATCGCCGAATTTTGTTTGTCTCCATCGATACATTTCAACTGTTCTGCGTACCAGCTTTTTTACTCCTCAGCGGTTTTTTCCTCACTAACAAACTCGACAATCAAAATAATCCCGGACAGGTAGTCAAAAAAAGACTGTCAAGAATTATACCACCCTACCTGTTTTGGTCAGTAACTTTGTACATCTTAAATAATTGGAACTCACTCCAAAAAATAGATTTACTGTCATTGCTCAGAAATATTCTGACAGGCTCCGTGATGCCTCCCTATTATTTCATCGTTGTAATTATTCAATGCTACGGTTGGTGGTGGCTGCTAGTGAAATCACGATTTTTAGAACCCATCAAAGTTTTGGGATTGGGTTTAACAATTCAAACAATTTTTACCATATTCTTTTACTTGAGCGCTCTCAAATACATATCAATACCTCTACCTTTGATGGAGCGCTGGATTTTTAGTTGGATTTTACCATTTTCAACAGGTCTATTTTTGGGCGCAGCCTATGACAAAATTCAACCAGTTCTCGAACGCAGAAAAATGCTAGTTTTAGGAGCAACAGTCCTCTTTTATCTAGCGAGTATTTGGGAATATTACCTGCTCAGCGGAGTTACGGCGGAGGGATGGTTTTTCCGCTCGTTTTTTAAACTATCTGCCCAAGGATACGCAATTTTGTTCGTCTTGTCGATCCTCGCATTTTCTAAAAATATCGCACTTCCCAGTAGAGTTTCGGGGTTAGTCAAACTCTTGGCTGCGTATTCATTCCCGATATATCTGCTGGATTCAACTGTCGTGCAATATGTATTGTTAGTGTTTTATAAATTTATCGATCCCGTACATCCGCTACTGAAGCTCAGCTTTTTAGTGACAGGGACTTTGTGCGGTTGTTTGGCGATTATTTACCTGTTGCAGAAAGTTTTGCCCAAAAAATACAGCCAGTACATTCTGGGAATTTAATCAGATTTTGTGTTTCAGCGAATGTCTTCATAAAACTGCTTGAGATACTTCGCTGAAACGCCAAACCCCCACAAAAAACCGATCGCAAGATAGATGGCAGTTGCTTTCAATTCGCCCCAATGCGCCACTCGGCGATCGCTACTTTGCACTATTCGATTAACCAACTTAATTTTACCACGTCGCACTAACTTTAAACACAAATCCGCCTCCTCCATAATTGGCAGCGTGGCATCGAAACCATCACATTCCCAAAAATCTGTACGCCGGCAAAAAATAACTTGATCCCCAAACAGCAGGCGCAATCCTTTAACAAACAAATGAGGTCGAAATAACAGCGGCGCGTAGTAAGTTTTAAGGTAATTGTGCAGCGAAACACCCCATCTTGTGTGCTGCGAACCAGCCATCAGGGAGATAAACCCGCCCCCGACAATTTCGGCATCGGATAATGTGTTTTGGATGACTGTTACGATGTCGTCGGGAACTAGAGTATCGGCGTGGAGGAAGCACAAAATTTCGCCTGTGGCGGTTTTGGCACCTAAATTCATTTGCACGGAACGGCCCGGCATACTGCTAAAAATAACACGGGTGGCAGCAGAAAGTGCGATCGCCACTGTTTCATCTTGACTGCCGCCGTCTACCACCAAAACCTCCCAAGCCGGAGGATTGAGAATGCTGAGTTGGCGGAGGGTACGTTCTAGACAAGTCGCTTCATTCAGGACGGGGATGATAATAGAAACGCGATCCATCAGATTGAATTTTATGCCAAAACTATTATAATAAAAAACTGTGGCGATTCGCAACTGCCGCTATATCTTCCACTAATCAGGACTAAAAAAATCGTGCAGAAAACAGAAGTAAAAAACGATTTAGAATTTTACGATGAAAATGCTGATAATTGGTGGGACGAAAATGCTAAAATCTATGCTCTCTACCATCTAAACAAACCCAGATTTGAGTTTTTCGACAGACACGCGACCAATTGGCGAGGGCTGAAAACCTTAGATGTTGGGTGCGGCGGCGGTTTTTCCTGCGAGTTTATGGCCGAGAGGGGCGCTGTGGTTTCGGGAATAGATCGATCGCACAAATGTATTGTAGCAGCCCAGAATCACGCAGTTACTAGCGGTTTCGAGATAGACTACAGACAAGGCTTTGCCGAAAATATGCCCTACACGGACAATACCTTCGATGTAGTAATCTGCGTGGATGTTTTAGAACACGTTGCCGATTACAAACAAGTTGTGTCAGAGGTTCACAGAATTCTTAAGCCCGGGGGAGTGTTCTTTTTCGATACAATCAACCGAACTTTTTCCTCGCAAATTGTGATGATTGGACTGATGGAAAATACCTTGCAGGAAATTAAACGAGGCGTTCACGATTGGGAAAAGTTTATTACCCCGGAGGAACTGTCTGCGGTAATGCGGGATACGGGTTTCGACAAGATTGAAATTAAAGGTTTTGATATGTTTGGAGAAATGGGGGCTGTTTTAGGCGAGATGCACGGTTTTTGGGAAAATCTTACAAGTGGAAAGCAACTATTTCCTTCTCCGGCAAGTTTCCAACAAGTTTCTCAAGTGCTAATCTCTAATATCGCTAACTATGTGGATTACAAAAAGTCTGGGTTGTTTAAAATCAAAATTAATGAGGATAGATCGATTATGTATGTTGGGGTAGGGGCGAAGAATTAGTCGGTTAATTGTTGATAGTTGACTGTTGTGATTAGGGGGCGGGTTGTAGAGAGATTTGTGCGATCGACCAAATCCCTCTACAACCCGCCCCATTTTTTTTAGGCACAATTGCATATTATTTGCAATTATTTTGTAATTTTACCGATCGCCCATTCCCGCTACATCGCCCAAAACCACCGCTCCGTCTAAATTTAAGGCTGTATTCTCTTCCACTATAGCCCATATAGCCAGCTTTCTGTTACAAATCTTAATATTAAATTATTGATATTTTACAGGAATTGCATGGTAGCTTATTGAATATAAATTGCAATAAGTACCGGAAGTTAACAGTACCTGGAGGTCAATCACCGTGACAGCAGCAATAGTTTCCGCGTCAGCCTCGCGAATCAGCGAGGGGCAACCTGCCGACAGCCAAAAACTGATGAGTTTGGGTCAAAATTCCGAAATACCCGACCTCGATCGCTCCAAAGATGTCACCATAGCCATCTTAGAAGGAGTAGGAACTCTCACGGTGTGCGATCGAACAGTCACTTTAACACCGGGAGTATTTGTGTTTGTACCCGCCGGCATCCCGCGCAGTCTAAAAGTAACAACGACACTGAATTTGTTACTAATTGACTGCGAACCAGACCCCGATATGAGTGATTCAGCTTGGTTGATGAATTTTCAACTTTAAGTAGATGAAAAAACAGTGTCCTTGCTGCCTTGACTCCCTAATTTCTCAGATTAACCACAATCGCGTTTACTGGTTTTGTCTGAATTGCAGGCAAGAAATGCCAAGTTCTGACTCAAAAATCAGAAATCTCAAGCACTATCAAATTTCACATTCGGAGTAAAAATGTCAAAAGCAATTGGTCTTTTCTACGGAACTACAACTGGCAAAACCGAGTCTGTAGCTGAAATTATTCGAGATGAATTTGGCGGCGATATCGTAACTTTGCATGACATCGGTCGCGCTGAAAATGATGATTTCGCCGAATACGAATGTCTGATTATCGCTTGTCCGACTTGGAATATCGGCGAACTACAAAGCGACTGGGAAGGTTTTTTACCTGAAATTGAAAATATTGATTTTAGCGGCAAAAAGGTAGCTTATTTGGGAACTGGCGATCAAGAAGGCTACCCGGATAATTTTATGGACGCAATGGGGATTTTGGCTGAGAAAATTTCGGCACAGGGCGGGGAAACTGTTGGTTATTGGCCGACAGATGGCTATGATTTTAATGAATCTAAGGCCGTGGTTGATGGCAAATTTTTGGGTCTTGCTATTGATGAAGACAACCAATCTGAAATGACGGAAGCGCGCGTCAAAGCTTGGGTATCTCAACTCAAAAAAGAATTTGGGATATAGGATTAACGGTAGGGTAGTTTGGTAAACTGCAAAACACCTGTATTTTGGGGGCGGATACTCTGAACCCGCCCCACAACCAGCTAACCTATGAACATCTGCTACACAAAACTTAGCTAAACTTTCTCAAGTCTCACTATTCAATCAAGATTGCTCTTGAAGGGTCTGCTTCCTGCTTCACCCAAGGGAGTCGGCT
>NZ_JAEQCF010000197.1:0-1343 GCF_020738625.1 Microcoleus sp. PH2017_09_SFU_O_A | reverse complement strand
CCGTTACATAAATCCTACCCAAAGTTACTCAAGATTGGACAATATTGGACTTTGAGCTTCGTTTACTTCCTGCTTCATCCTGGTAGTGTCGGCACTCACCAGTCCGCAGGCTAACCCCGTCTAACTGACGGTTTTTGACAAATTAATCGCTGCGTTCAAATCGCGGTCAACAACAATACCACAATGACTGCATTCAAACACTCGTTCAGAAAGAGAGAGTGTTTCTTTTTTAGTTCCACAATTAGAACAAGTTTTTGAGCTGGGAAACCAACGGTCAACAACTACCAACTTTGAACCGTACAACTCGCATTTGTAGGTTAACTGTCTGCGAAACTCAAAGAAGCCCATATCGGCAACAGATGCAGCTAGCTTGTGCAACGCCATCATTCCGCTTACGTTCAAGTCTTCTATGACAATTACACCGTGGTTTTTGGCAAGTAATGTCGTTAGTTTGTGCAACGTATCTTGACGGATGTTAGCTATCTTTCTATGCAGTCTAGCTATCTTGACTTGTGCTTTTTGACCATTGCTCGAACCGATGACTTTATGGCGACTCAACCATTGCATCCTTGAGAGTATGTCGCGATATTTTTTGTAGGATTTAGCACCGATAACTACTTCACCTGTTGATAGAGTAGCCAATGCTTTAATACCGAGGTCAACGCCTACAATGCTTGTTTGGCATGATTCTTGCTGTTCTACATCAAACCTGAAACTGATAAACCACCTGTCGGCAATACGGGATATCGCGCAAGACTTGGTTGATACTTGTGGTAGCCTTTCATAAGTCTTGAGGACGCCAATTACGGGAACTTGGATTTTGTTAACCCCGCAGATTTTGACCGTTCCTTCTAATGTGAAAGAATCTCGCCTTCCTTTTTTCTTAAACTTCGGTACACCAGCAGTCTTTTTAAAACATCGTTTCCATGCATCTCGCAATGCCATTAATGCCTGTTGTGGTGTAGATTTACTGCACTCGTAATACCAAGCATTCTCCGACTTCACCATAGCTACTAACAATTTATGCAAGTCAATAGCTGTGGGAAATTTGAGCTTTTCGTTGGGATTGGCTTGGTTGTGACCAAGAATATTTTTGGTCAGCCACAAACCCCAATTCCAAGCATGACGCGCCACTCCGCAATGCTTAGCTAAAAGTATGCGCTGCCGACTATTTAGTTTCAATTCGGTTTTGAATCCGAGTAACATGGCAGTCCTTTAATCCCTTCTCGCGCAGGCTTGTGACATATTCCAACCTTAGCAGAACTTGCGAGTGAAAAAGCTACCCACAATTGAGCAACAATGGGTAGATTTGTCCAAGAATCAAGTTACAGTTTCTAGCCCCC
>NZ_JAEQCF010000155.1:0-5355 GCF_020738625.1 Microcoleus sp. PH2017_09_SFU_O_A | reverse complement strand
CAAGTTAATGGGAAGAATGACCAAAGTATCTGCCAAACAAAGACGGTCGATGAGAAAAGCTGCGGCCAGAATTAGAAGTAAAATTCAAAATCTGGTTGATGAATTACACAAAAAAGCTGCACATTTTATCACCACAAACTATCGAGTTATCTTTCTGCCGACTTTTGAAACATCTCAAATGGTCAAACGTGTTCAACGGAAGATAAACAAGAAGTCGGTACGTCAAATGTTGACATGGGCGCATTATCGCTTCAAGCAAATCATCAAACATCAAGCTGACAAAAATGGTTCGATTGTTGTTGATGTGTCAGAAGCTCGGATTCGACCTGTTCTGTCAGCCATGACGGAATTGCGATCGTTACATCTCCAGCATTGCACAGCTATGTTGAGAAATGTTCAGCGTAAAAGAATCAGATCTATTTATAGCCTTTCGAGCTTTCATATGAGGTACTCATGGGCATAGGGCATAGGGCATTGGCCTCCGTCATAGGTCTCCGTGGGCATACCTCACCACGCTTGAGAACCGCTTTATCAAGATCGGGTAAAGAGGCGATCGTAGGAGCGAGAATTCAGATCCGGGAAATAAAGTAGTCTTTCTACCACCATTTTACTGCCAAAAAAACCTATGGCTGCATTAATCCCATTGACGATGTTCGGTTTGATCCCGATCGTTCTTTACTTGTTTGTGAGGTTTCCGACTCAGCGGGCGGTAATTATCACTTTTGTGGCAGCGTGGCTATTTTTACCACAAGTTTCTTATCCCATCCCCATATTGCCCGCCTATACCAAAGTTTCCGCATCTTGCTACGCCATTTTGCTGGGTGTTATTATCTACGACACTGAGCGCCTCACCAAATTTAAGCCTGGCTGGCTGGACGTGCCAATCGTAATTTGCTGTTTGTCTCCAATTGTTTCACAACTTACTAATGGCGGTAGCCCAATTTCTCCGACTTTCAACCAAATCGTTACTTGGGGTCTGCCTTATTTTTTTGGACGGTTGTATCTGGGTAGTTTAGACGGGCTGCGACAATTGGCGATCGGGATTTTTGCAGGTGGTTTAGCCTACGTTCCTTTTACTTTATTGGAAGGGGTTAAGGGCCCACTTCTGCACCAAATGGTTTACGGCGTCAACGCCTTTGAGGACTGGGGTCAAGCAAGGCGCATGGGGGGGTGGAGACCTGTAGTATTTATGCAGCACGGTTTGATGGTGGGCGTGTGGATGATGACAGCAGCCTTAATCGGAATTTGGCTCTGGCAAACTGGGACGCTCAAAAAGTTTCAGGGCAAAAACATTAAGACTCTAGCAATTGTATTAACTATCGCTTTTTTCCTCTGCCGTTCTACAGGTGCCTATACTTTATTTTTTATCGCGTTACTCATATTATTTTGTGCCAAGTGGTTTCGCACTTCTTTGCCACTACTATTCGTAATTGGATATATAGCGTTTTATCTGTACGTAGCTGCATCTGGTCAATTCTCGAGCCACGACGTGATGAGCGTAATCAATCCCATATTTGGCGAAGAACGGGCCGCCTCTCTGAAGTTTAGATTTGACATGGAAGAGATATTAGGAGATAAAGCGCGACAAAGATTTATTTTTGGCTGGGGGGATTCGGGCGGAAACCGCGTATACGACGGGTACGGTAAAGATATCTCGGTCACCGATAGCTTGTGGATTATTGCATTTGGCATCAACGGTGCAGTCGGTTTAGTTAGTTTATTTGCTTCATTTTTACTTCCTGTTGTCGTCTTTGCGTTCAAGTATCCCGCCAGAACCTGGTCTCATCCGAAAGTAGCGCCCGCTGCGGCCCTGGGAGTAGCCGTAACTATGTATATGTTTGACTGTGTTTTGAACGCTATGGCTAACCCGATTTTTGCGGTCATTGCTGGAGGAATATCGGGTCTGGCTTTAAAAGCTCCAGAAAGTCTGAAGGCCAAGAAAACCATTTCGCCTTCGCCACCAAGAAGACAGTCGCTGGTTCACCAAAAATCAGGATGATTTTCAAGCTTTGAGCGCGCTCAAAGCTTGAAAATATATTGCATTCTCTAGATACAAAAATTCAAGAATCTACTATGTTTGTATTAAATCTAGTTGGGAAGTTGCAATCTCTTTCTCAGTTGGCTGAAAATTAATGTAATAAAATAAAATATCGACATTAATTGGCAAGGTTTCAAACATTAGCACCGGATTGTGTTTTGATTAAAACTGTGTTGCGAGTTGTAAACCAAATTAGCTTTATACACTTTTTCCTAAAAGCAGCAGATTCTTTACACAATCTTTAAACATTCTGACTGGACAGGTAGGGTGTAGGGCGATATACTAAAAAAAGTATATTCACACCCACGCCCAAGTAGTGGAAACACTCTTGCTGTATTGTGGGTTTATGGTTTGAGTTGTAGTTGAATATCAAGGCTAGATGGGAATAAAAAAATGAAAACAGTTAATTTATTGAATGTAGCGATAGATAACTTTACAATTACAGAGTTATTTGAAAAACTAGACGACGAAGGTGGTGTCGTATTTACACCCAACGTAGACCACTTAATTAAGTTGCAATATGACCGCGACTTCTATGAAGCTTACAATACATCTAGTTATAGAGTCTGCGACAGTCAAATCTTGATGTATGCCTCAAAATTTTTGGGTACTCCTATCAAGGAAAAGATTTCGGGTTCTGACTTGTTTCCGGCATTTTATATCTATCACAAGGATAACGAGGACGTTAAAATATTTTTGCTAGGAGCGGCTGAAGGAATTGCCAGGAAAGCTCAGGAAAAAATCAATCAAAAAATTGGTAGAGAAATAGTTGTTGAAGCACTTTCTCCTTCTTTTGGATTTGAAAAAAATGAGGAGGAGTGTGAAGCAATAATTGACACTATCAATAAATCAGGAGCTACAGTTCTGGCGATAGGAGTGGGAGCGCCGAAGCAAGAGAAGTGGCTGGTTAAATACAGGAGTAAATTCACACACGTGAAAGTTTTCTTGGCCGTAGGTGCAACCATTGATTTTGAAGCTGGTTGCAAAGCAAGATCTCCCAAATGGATGAGCGAAGTCGGCATCGAATGGGTGTACCGACTGCTAAGCGAACCGAGAAGGTTGTGGAGAAGATATTTGATAGAAGGTCTGCCGTTTTTCCGCTTGATCGTAGAACAAAAATTAGGGTTTTATAAAATGCCTTTCGTTGATAGTTAAACCCCGAAGCTAGAAGGGAAGGCGCTTGGGAAACACTCTTATCTACAAATCAATAACGTCAATGAATCTGAGTGTGATATCCGGCGTTTGAATTGAGTCCTGATAGATGGAATCTGTGGAAAGTGCGATCGCACTTTCTGCCAATAATATTCATTTTTGGTTTCAGGTGCAGGTAAAATCGGAAAGAAACCTTTGTTGCAAATCCCTAACTCGGGATTTAAATCATGAATCTGCCTTCTTTCTTGTGGTTGTGGAAAATAGCGGCGTGGTCAATGGGTGTGGCGCTTTTGGCTTACCTGTTGTTGGCCGTTACTGGAACGTGGATGTTTGCCGCCCGCAGCACGAAACAGTCGCGCCCAAAATGGCTGCGTCCCTTTCATTTGGGGACTGGTGCGGGGATGGCGACTCTGGTAATTTTACTGCTCTTAATTGGCGTAGTCGGTACGCTCGGATACTATGGCAATTTGGGTCACTCAGCTCATTTACCGGCGGGGTTGGCTGTGGTGGCGTTGGTGTTGGTTTCTGTAGGAAGCGGGCTGCAAATTGGCCCTAAACATCCTTGGGCGCGTCCGCTACACATTGGCACTAATTTGGCTTTGTGTGGGGGATTTGTTATTGTGTTGCTCACAGGATGGACGATTGTACAAAAGTATTTACCGAAAGTTTAACGTTTGATTGTTCGGACTTCAGTCCTCTGATGGGAGATGCGGACTGAAGTCCTCACTACGAACCTGAGATGCGGACTGAAGTCCTCACTACGAACCTGCTACTTTAGCTATGAAATCTAAGATATGTTGAGCGGTAATCTGTGGTTTTTCTAAGTGGGGAACGTGTCCGCAATCCGGTATCCAAATTAGTTGGGAATTTGCGATCGCACTTTTAAATTTTTCTGCATCCGCAGTCCCTAATATTCTATCTTGTTTTCCCCACAAAATCAGCGTCTGCTGCTGAATTTGCGATAGTTTTTGCCCAAAACCTCCGTAACCTCCACTTTTTGTAAATGCAATTAAAGCTTGATTCCAGTTGGGCATTTCTAAGTGCAAAGCCGCGCAGGTTTGTGCGTCAACAGAAGCCAAAGTTTTGTCGAAATAAGCATTGACGCTAATTTTTTGGCGAATTATTGGGTTGCGTAAAAATGAAGTTGCCAGATATCCTAAAGGAGGGATTAAAAATTTTCCTTTATTAGATGTTACCGCAAAACCAGCACTGTCTATTAACACTAATTTTTTGACGGCTTCGGGATGATTGAGAGTGAAATCTATTGCTGCGGCACCTCCCATCGACGCGCCAACTAAGATTACAGGCTGCGAAATAAGGGTTTTCCAGAAATAGTAGAGGTGACTTCCAATCGCTTTTTGACTGAATGGCAAATCCGCCGCTCTTTCTGTAAAGCCAAAACCCAACAAATCAACCGCCCAAGTCTCATTTTTTTCGGCAAGCAGCGGCAACAGGCGGCGGTATTCAAATACGGAACTGTCGAAGCCGTGAATTAACAAAATGGGGGTGTTTCCGCTGCCTTGGCGCGCGTAGGTTGTGGCAATTGGCTGCTGGTTTAGACTCGTTGTAATTGCCTCTACTTGAATGCTTTTAGCTAAGGCAATTGAGGTAGATTCTGTGAGTTGTGCGATCGACTTTGGGAGAAAACTTGCTGGCATAATTCTTGATAAAGTGTGAATCGGTAGGGCCGATGCCTCCGCGATCGCCCCTTCCCCTCAAATATTTAAGTATATATGCTCGATCGCCTCCTACTTGAGGATTTAGGGCGATCGACCTCTGAAACCAGGATCTATAGTTCCAAGTTGAATAGACAAATATAGTCATCTGCCTAAACTGCTTGTTTGTAAGGCGTTACCCTTACTGGACTTACTACTAAGTCCTGTATCGAGTCCGAAGCAAATGCCTCATTCCCGAATGCTTTTCTAATTATGTTTAGACTACCATTCATATCGGCGTTGATTAATTGCCCATCACTTGCTCTGAACAATCCTCGCTTTATTCTTCTTCCTTTGTACCTCTGTTGCTTGCTCATCGGCTCGAAATCGAGGAAAGAACATTTGCTGGTATAGCTTTCTTCAGTAATTACCACTTTAATTCCTGCTAAGCAAGCTTTGTACTTGAGCATCTCAATAAATCGAGCGTGAGGAATACTGACAAAGTTCTGA
>NZ_JAEQCF010000028.1:0-53080 GCF_020738625.1 Microcoleus sp. PH2017_09_SFU_O_A | reverse complement strand
AAAAAGCCTCAAATGATTGCAGAGCAATTATTTGAGGTTTTGAGAATTCTGAATTCTTTTGAAATTAAATCCGATCGAATATCTGCGGAATGTGGGTTAGAGTCTGGTTAGAGAGGGACGAGATTGCAAGAAAAAGTGGCTGTCACCGCACGGTGCGACAGACAACCACTAGAATCAAAAACATTGTCAATCACTAATGACTAATGACTAATGACTAAACGGTGCGACAGACAACCACTAGAATCAAAAACATTGTCAATCACTAATGACTAATGACTAATGACTAATGACTAATTAAGATTTTTCCGGCAAACTCGCTTCCAACTTCAGACAGTTACGACCGTCTAATTGCAAAGTGTAGTCCACCCGATCCATAAGTCGGCTCATAATCAGCCAGCCATAGCCACTTTCTTGTTTAGCTTCCGGCCTCGGGGGACTGTAAGTATCCATTTCGTAACCTTTACCGTAATCCCAAATTTCTAAACCAATATCCCGATTTTTTAAATTCAAGCGAATTAAAACTGGCAGATTGGGTTGATCTTTGTGAGCATGGCGGATCACGTTAGAATAGGCTTCTGCTAACACCAAGCGCAAACGATTCGACTGACGCGGCCAATCGACGTGCTCTCCTAGCTCAACTTCCAAACTGCTCAGCAACCAATTTTCAACTATTGTTAAAAACCGCAAGTCGCTTGGCACATGAAGCTCAGTATTCATAAAAAAATCCCGTAAGTTTGAAAACCCTGTGTCTTCAGACCAGGTTTGACACTCGAGCGGGCTAAAGCCGCTGAGATTCTACTGACAGAATTAGACAAAGGGTGTGACCTAAATCTAATCTCGTTACGACCGTCAAGCGCCGTCTACTTAGTCACTCATCGTCAAGCGATAGTTACTAGCTAATGATTGTTGTTTCTAATGCTTTCAGAATCCATCACACTTGCCAAGACGCGGTACGCTCGACATCCTGCCATTATTAGCTCTTTTTGTGTTGCCTCTCACTCTTGCGTACTAAGTTGCAGGGATTTCTCCGATACTAGGATGTTTCAACACGTAGATGTTTTTGTTCTTACTCACAATCTAAATTGTATCATACTACGAAGAACACGGGGACTAAAGTCCTCCGCGTCGCTTTCCTAGGAAGGACTAAAGTCTCTGAGTTTCCCGCATCCCGTATTAGTTTTATGAAACATGACGCACCAAATTTATCTGGCGTTAATATTTGCCGCTACATAGAGGATACTCAATGGCGGGCGATCGATGCAATACAATTTTTTTGAAAGCCTCGATCGCAAAGCATCAGTTAAAAGTTAGGCATTTACCCCGCCCAAAAAACGGATACCGTGCCACTTACCACCGTCGTGGAGAGATCCAAATTTTAGAGGAAAGTTCAAGCTCCCGCGATTGAATGCGAGAGTCAAATCTCAAATCTCAAATCTCAAATCGACTGACGCGCTAGTTCTGTAACTTTTGCCGTTAGCGAAGCTTGCAGAAGAGCATCGCCCGCGTTCTCTGTATTAATCTGTAGGCCCTAAACTGACGGCTGGAGTTTTTGAGACCCAAAGCCCCCGACTCTTCGTCGGCATGACTGACAGATTCAGAGAACCTCCAGAGAGAGTATGGTTTGGTCGTCTTCCTGAACGGGATTGTCAGCTCGGATGTAAGCCAACAAATTGTCCAAGTTGAAAGAACCAGGCTCTTGAATCAAAAGTTGCCAAAGCCCTTCTTGTTGTAGCATAGAACGGGTTTCTTCGCCCCCTGCGACCGCCTTAGTGGTCACGCTAGCTTCAGTAATCCCGTCACTTGTCAGCAGAAATACATCTCCTGACTTTAATTCGATCGCACCAGCTTTACCTTTCCAGACTGGCAATATCCCCAAGGGAATACCGCGAGCTTTGAGGAAATTCGGCTCTGCTGGCGTTGCACCGCTAGCTGCTTGAGCTTTCACCTCTGAGTTAGACCAAACGATCGGATAAATGTGACCAGCATTAGCAAAAGCCAGGTGTCCTGTTGACGGAGTGTAACGAGCTACAACCATTGTAATAAAATGGTTGTTGCCGATCAGATCGTCAGCCATACTGCTGTTCATATTCTGCATCACTCTCTCGGGTTCGGGAGAAACTTCTTGAGAAAGTTCGCGCCGCATCACCGAAATCGCGCTAGCCATAAATAGAGCAGCCGGAACACCCTTACCGGAAACATCTCCCACAGCTATCCAAATATCCCCTTGAGAGTGGACGTAGACCTCAAAAAAGTCGCCGCCAACTTCCCGCGCGGGATAGCAACAAGCTTGCACCCTGACAGTTTCAAAATCCGGCCAACTTTGGCGCAACAAGTTTGTTTGGATTTGGCGGGCCACCTCCAACTCGTTTTGCATCTGATTGGCTAAATCCAGAGTGCGCTGATAGAGCTTAGCTTGAGACAGGGCGAGAGCAGCTTGAGCTGCTACACCTTCTATTAACTCTATCTCTTCTCCCGACCAAGGGTTAGTGCCACCTTGCTGACACAGGGCTAGTACCGCCAGCAAGTCTTGCTGATAAGTTAGGGGCACAGCAATCTCAACCGAGTTACCGTCAGCCCCACTGTTGGCGCTGACTTGAGTTTGGCGGCTGGCTACGGCTTGAACCAGCAAATTTTCATCAAAAGAAAAGCTGCTAGGTTCGGCGTTTTGGGCTTGGTAGGGAAAGGTACTGGGTAATAGTCGATCGACCTCTACCGGCCGCAGCATACAATAGTTGGCCTCAAAAGTTTGACCTACGGTTTGAACAATAGTTTGTACCATACTAGAGTAATCTAGCGACCCGCGAATCACGCCCATCACCTCATTAAACAGAGATTCCTTGCGTAAAGCGCGGCGCAGTGCAACGCTGCGCTGCTTGTAGTATTTGTAAGTTTCTGACGCTTGATTGATAACTGATTTGAGCTCTTCAGGATTCCACGGTTTGGTGATGTACTTGAAAACTTGACCTGCATTAATTGCTTCTACCAAGTCTTCAACATCGGTGTATCCTGTCAGCAGAATCCGAATCGTATCAGGAAAGCGATCGACTGTTTTCCCCAAGAACTCGGTACCATTCATTTCTGGCATCCGCTGGTCAGATATAATCACCGCCATCTCGCCCTGTTCGTCTAGAACGGACAGGGCGCTGAGGGCGCTATCTGCTTTGTAAACCTGAAAATCGCGTCGAAACGTCCGGTACAGCAAATCCAAGTTGTCGGGTTCGTCATCGACTACCATTAGTTTCAGTTTGCTTCCATCTCCCCGACTCATGCTATTCCCTACTCCTAGGCGAATTAATCAGGTCTAAAACTAGCTTGTCAAGTACCCTTGGCTGATTGGGCCGAGCCGAATCAGGATCAGGGGTTCGGGTTTCATAGGTCAGTGCCATGTTAGTGATACCACAAGGAAGTTCGGAACTTGCATCCGGTCGCGGCCTGACCAGAAAGAATTGGTTTAAAGCCCCAAGGTTGAGCGGGAGAAATTAAAATCAGACTATTCATTACTCCAATCCTCGGACTTCCTTCTTAGAGGTCGCCCTCAACTGTCAACTGTCAACTGTCAACTGTCAACTGAACAGACCTCGCCGCCTTTGAGAGCTCGTCCTTTATTCCCGTTACAGCCGAATCAAGTTAATTTTTCTGCCAGTCTGAGCTTAGCAGAACGAGAGCGGGGATTTCTAGCTAGTTCGTCGGATTGTGGCACGATCGGCTTTTTTGTCAGTACCTGCAAACACTCTGTTGCTCTCAACTGGTGCTTAACCGGCCTGTCTTCGAGACTGTGAAAAGTAATAATTCCAATTCTCCCACCGGGTTTTAACCATTTAGGCGCTTGGTTGAGGAAAGTGTCTAAAGACGCTAGTTCGGAGTTGACAGCTATCCTTAAAGCTTGGAAAGTGCGGGTGGCGGGATGGATTCTACCGTTGCGCTGCTTGGGTGGGAAGGTAGAGGCGATCGCACCTGCGAGCTCTGTAGTAGTTTCAAAAGGACGCGATTGCACAATCCGCCTCGCGATGCGCCGCGACAGTCGTTCCTCGCCGTACCTGTAAATAATATCTGCTAGTTTAACTTCTTCCCAGTGATTGATAATCTCTTCTGCGGTCAAAGATTGCTGCTGGTTCATACGCATATCTAGTTGAGCTGGATGGCGAAAACTAAAGCCTCGTTCCGGTGTATCGAACTGAGCAGAGCTAACGCCCAAGTCTGCTATAATACCATCAAATTTGGCATCAGGAGACTGATATTGGGCAAAATTGCCGTGCCAAAACTCGACGGGCGAGTTGGCAAATCGGGATTGGCAAAAACGGATGGCTTCTGTATCGCGATCGATCGCCACCACCGTCACATCAGGGGCCGCCGCCAAAATCAAACTCGTGTGTCCGCCGCCCCCAAGCGTCGCATCCAAATAGCGCCCGCCGGCACGCACAGCTAAACCCGCAATTAACTCACTTCCCAAAACAGGAACGTGATAGGTGTCAACACTGACATCCGATCCAGGGGTATCCTTTTCAGATAGCTCGATATCCTTCATAATCTATAAAAGTGAAACAAAAATCAACAATAGTCAGTTGTCAGTTGTCAGTTGTCAGTTGTCAGTTGTCAGTTGTCAGTTGTCAGTTGTCAGTTGTTCTCAGTTCCTAGTTAGAAAGTTTTTTTGCTAATGAGCAATGACCTGTTTGAGCAATTACCACTGACCAATGCCCAATGCCCAATGACCAATTACCAATGACCAATTACCTATTACCAATTACCTATTATTATGTCAAGAATTGAGACTAGAACCGAACCAATGGTGCTCAACATGGGCCCGCACCACCCATCCATGCACGGCGTACTCCGGTTAATTGTCACCCTGGACGGCGAAGACGTAGTGGACTGCGAGCCTGTTTTGGGCTATCTACACCGCGGCATGGAAAAAATTGCCGAAAACCGCACCAACGTGATGTACGTCCCCTACGTGAGCCGCTGGGACTACGCTGCGGGGATGTTTAACGAAGCGGTGACAGTCAATGCACCGGAAAAGTTAGCGAATATAGCTGTGCCCAAACGGGCGAGTTACATTCGGGTAATCATGCTGGAGTTGAACCGGATTGCTAACCACTTGATGTGGGTGGGGCCGTTTTTGGCAGACGTGGGCGCGCAAACTCCCTTTTTCTACACTATGCGCGATCGCGAACCAATTCTCGACTTGTGGGAAGCAGCCACCGGCTACCGCATGGTAAACAACAACTACTTCCGCATCGGCGGAGTCGCAGCAGATTTACCCTACGGTTGGGTAGACAAATGCGAAGATTTCTGCGATTACTTCCTTCCCAAAATTGACGAATACGAACGTTTAATTACCAACAATCCGATCTTCCGCCGCCGGATTGAAGGACTGGGTACGATTTCCCGCGCCGAAGCGATTAACTGGGGACTATCCGGGCCGATGTTGCGGGGTTCCGGCGTGAATTGGGATTTGCGGAAAGTTGACCATTACGAATGTTACGACGACTTCGACTGGGAAGTTTGCACCGAAGCTGCGGGCGATTGTTTAGCCCGCTACTTAGTCCGAATTCGGGAAATGCGCGAGTCAGTTAAAATTCTCTATCAAGCTTTGAAAGCACTCCCCGGCGGCCCTTACGAAAACTTGGAAGCCAAGCGCTTAGAAAGCGGGCCAAAATCTGAGTGGAACAGTTTCGACTATCAGTTTATTGGCAAAAAAGTAGCGCCAACTTTCAAGATTCCTAAGGGCGAACATTACGTGCGTGTTGAAAGCGGCAAGGGTGAGTTGGGAATCTATATTATCGGCGATGACAGCGTGTTTCCTTGGCGCTGGAAGATTCGCGCTGCGGATTTCAATAATTTGCAGATTTTGCCCCACATCGTGCGCGGTGTAAAGATTGCGGACTTGGTGGCGATTCTGGGCAGTATCGATATTATCATGGGTTCTGTCGATCGCTAGATGAAAAAGGGCGATCGTATTTTTGGGCTATTTGCTAAAAAGTGCGATCTCCCTTTTTTTGAATCCTCGATCGGCTACTATAAACTATGGAATCTCAACAATAAAAATCATAGCTAAAAATTACTTGAGATCCGCACTGCGTGCAAATATACTCACTAATATCCTCATCTACTCTTAACCAGCGCAAGTTTGTGCTGTTGCAGTAGGGGCAATACTCAGTTACAGATAAACTTTCAGGGGGGATACACTGCCATTTTGGTAAATTAACAGCTACCTCTGACTCTAGGGAAGTTAATGTATTAACAGGTAAACTCCATACCCTATCTAGTAATTCATTGACTTTGAAACTTAATTCATTAACATTTTCAATCCACAAATAGCCGCAGCGGACAGCACGACAGATCGAAACGTTTCTCTCTTCTTCAATAAATATAGAGTTTCCCTTGGGATCGATCGCCTCGCATTTCCACAATGTTAATACTATAGGAACTTCTTGTGAGTAATTCACTATCAAAGCCGGGATATCGTTTAGTTGATGTTCTGTAAAACAAGCCACCCATATATCGCCGGCAATTCTCTTGCATCTTTCTAAAGAAACGCAATTTTTCAAGAAATTATCGAAGGCGATGATATCTTTGTCTACTTCATCGTGACCTAAGTAATTATTGCGTCTTTTTGTGTCTGCAAGATCGAAGATAACTAAATAAGCTGGTAATAATAACTCGCTGGATTTTTTGAACTCTTCTAAAAATGAATCTCTCGACATACAGAAGGATTATATTTAAAAGCTAAGGCTAGCTTATCACAGCGAGCGAAAATTGCCAATCTCAAATCTCAATTTTGCGATCGGCGTCAAAATGATATAATAAATTTTGAAAAATAGAGATGTTACAGAATGAATGCCAAATTTATGAACATCAAAATTTCTCTCTTTTCTCTTCCTCTGTGTCCTCTGCGCCCTCTGCGGTTAAAAAATCTTTATTTCCTCAATAAAATAACATCAACTATAAACTATGACAGTCCAGCAATTAGATATTAACGATAGCAACCCCGAACTCTGCGCTTTAATCAGCGAAAGAATTGCCGCCAGTCCCCAGCAGCGCATTACCTTTGCGGAATATATGGATTTGGCACTATATCACCCGCAGTATGGTTACTATAATGGCGATCGACCGAACATCGGCAAACAAGGCGATTTTATCACGTCGCCTCATTGGAGTGCAGATTTTGCTGAGGTTTTGGGCGAGCAATTTGTGGAAATGTGGCAAATTCTCGGCAAACCTCATCCTTTTACTATAGTAGAAATGGGTGCGGGGCGGGGAACCTTTGCCACACATTTACTGCAATACCTGCAACGACAACATCCCGATTTATTTAAAATATTAGAATACATTATTGTTGAGATTTCCCCTGTACAGCAAGCGGTGCAGCAGCAAAACTTAGCTGAATTTAAAATAGTCAAGTGGTGCAAGTGGGATGAAATAGCTAATAACTCGATTGTCGGATGCTTCTTTTCTAACGAGTTAGTAGATGCTTTTCCAGTCCATCAATTTATCATCGAACAAGGGCAACTTCGGGAAATTTACGTTACCGCAAACGAAGAAAAAAACGAACAATCTGGAAGCAAGTTTATTGAAGTAGTAGGCGAGCTTTCAAATCCTAAGATTGCCGAATATTTTGATTTAGTAGGAATTGATTTATCGGCAAGTGTCTATGGGGATGGTTATCGCAGTGAAGTTAATTTAGCAGCTTTAGAGTGGATAAAAACAGTTGCAGAAAAATTGCAGCGCGGTTATTTGTTGACAATTGATTACGGCCATCCGGCGCACCGCTATTACAATCCGAGACGCACAGAGGGAACGCTGCAATGTTATTACCGCCACCGCTATCACAGCAATCCTTATATTAATGTGGGGTGGCAGGATTTAACGGCCCATGCTGATTTTACGGCGCTGGAAAAACAAGGTGAATTGTGCGGTTTGGAGATGATGGGTTTTACTCAGCAGGCTTGGTTTTTGATGGTGTTGGGTGTGGGCGATAGAATTGCTTCTCTATCTGCAAATGATGCACAAGTATTGGATTTGGCAACATTTTTACGCAGGCGGGAAGCGCTGTATCAATTGATCGATCAGATGGGTTTGGGGGGGTTTGGGGTTTTGGTGCAGTGTAAGGGGCTGAGTGAGGAGGAGAAAGGGGAAAAGCTTAAAGGCTTGAGAGTGCCAGATTAGCTATGTAGATTAGTTTTCTAAGTTGATATTTGGACTTGATTAGGTTACAAAATTATTGATTCACAGTCTAACTAATACTGTTTTATAATTTTCGGAAAATCGACCTTGACAACCCCGGATCAACGTGAAAAAGCTTCTCCAAAGCCTCAGCTTGTTGCTGAGGAATGAGAATAGCTTACAATTTTTATTGTTCTTGTGGGATGGGCGTCCCGCCCGTCTAGAAAGGACGGGCGGGACGCCCATCCCACAAATATGTGTAAATTATTTAATTCACTATCCTGAGTGATTTCCAGTCGATCGCAAGGCCGTATTTCTGTGCGGAGTCGAGAGAAACGTCTGGAAGATTGAGCAGCAGTTTATCCCATGTACTGTGATTTTGTAAAGCCTCTACAACTACTCGCAGCGGCTCAGATAAAATGGTTTGAAAGTCTGCTTCTTCAGGAAACTGAATTTTAAATGCTAATTGCTCTTGAGGAGGTGTGAATTGAGCATTAACATTGTCGCGATTTCCTCTTGCATCAACGCGATACCAACCTACATCTGGCAAATAAACTGCATTGAAACCGTGCAAGGTGTAGGGCGCACCTTTGTCATCAAAGCTCAATCTTTGGTAGCAAAAACCTGCGGGAATGTTGTTGGCCCTCAGCAATGCTGCTAATAGGTGACTTTTGGCAAAACAATAACCTGTTTTGTGCTTTAGTACATCGGATGCTCGACAGGTGACGGGATTCATCTGATAGTCGTAGCTGTGGCGAATTTCGTCTCTAACCCACTCAAAACTAGATTGGGCGATCGCCTCTGATGTATGATGTTGTGATGCTATCTTGTTCGCGAGTGCTAAAATTGCGGGATGATCGCGATCTATAATGTCAGTCGCTGCTAAATAGGTTTTGATTTCTGGAATCATTTTTCTGATAGCCTTTCTGCCTGAGAACTGCTACAATCTTCTCATAAACCTGATGATTCTCCCAATCGAAGCAGCAAAAAGTTATGTTTTGAGGAGCGCCGTTTTTTTGCATTTCTTCGTAGCAGATTTTGACTGCAATCTCACCTGCTAAATCCTTAGGATATTTGTAAATGCCGGTGCTAATGCAAGGAAATGCGATACTCTCGAACTTTTGCTCGATCGCGATTTCCATACATTTGCGGTAACATTGGGCTAAGAGTTCGGGTTCTCCGCAGTCGCCTCCTTGCCATACGGGGCCTACGGTGTGGATGATGAAGCGCGCAGGTAAGCGATATCCTTTTGTGAGTTTAGCATCCCCGGTTTTGCATCCTCGGAGCGATCGACATTCGTCAACAAGTTCCGGGCCTGCTGCTTTGTGGATTGCGCCATCTACTCCACCACCTCCAAGCAAACTGGTATTTGCAGCATTGACGATCGCGTCTACTTTCAGTTGTGTGATGTTGCCTAAAATAACTTGCATAAAAATAATTAAGCTTTAAAAGTCCATACCTATAATGATACAGAGAGAGTGGGTGCGATCGCAAAATGAACAATTTGGAATCGCATCAAATCCCAGATTCAGTACAAGCTAGATTCAAATCATCAATCAACCCCAATCGTTGCGCCCACTCTGTTAAGTAACCCCGATCCAAATTATCAGATTGGACTTTCAGAATTCCCAAAACATCATTCCATTGTTTTTGAGACTTAGATTGTTGCCGCCAGAGCAGTTTTGCCAACACAATATCTTCAGGAGAAGCAATCCAAAATAGTTCTACACCAGCTTCGTCAAGCGCTTCTAATCGTCGTCTTGCCATTTTTGAGCGATCGAACTCAGTATCAGAATTCAGCACGATATCGGCGTTTAATACGGAAGTCATGTGAGTGACACTCAACACCATCCCTCTGCCCTTTTGAATATCTTCTACCGAACCCGGAGGGCAGTAAAAACCAGCCGTTTCTAGTGCTTCAACTAATCGAAAAATATTGTCCCGGATCAATTCAATTACTAAATCTAAATCCCGTGTCGTTCTAGGATCGCCATAGACAGAAGCGGCAACGCCTCCTGTAATATAATAAGGAATAGATAATGTTTGAAAAATTGGGTGCAACAGTCGGGCGATGTGGCTGGGATCTTGCGTCCACATAGACGGTTCACTGGTGGGGGTTAAAATTGGCAGCCATTTGCTACGTAAGATCGATCGGGCAAATCGCTCTTTGTAAGTTGAGGGACAAGCTTTTTTCATGCCGCGCAAGCTAACAGTTTTTGCCCAACGATTTAATTTTACCCCTATTTGCCAGCGTTGGGAATTGGTGAGTTGTCGCAGTAGGTAGAAATCAATTGCATCAGCTTCAGGAGTTTTATCATCTGACTGGGGACGATATCCAGGTTTGATGGATATTTTCGGTATGGATTGAATCATTTTGCTTGTTGATTTCCCTAGTTCTATACATGATATCAGTTAACAAGTCTAACCACATAATTGCCGTATTCTTGATGATCAACTACTCATCAAGAATCATATTTTCAAACAAAATAGGTTCAATTCTCTTCAAGACTTCCTTAACTAAATCTTCTGGACATTCACCGATCGAACTTGCTTGCCTTGCGCGATAATCTTGCATAACGTAGTTGATCTGTCATAATTACACCTGTCACCGCTTCACCTTCTGGAATGGGAACATAAAACGGATTTTTTCGTTGTGTGGTGCTAATCGGACAGACAAACACAAACCCCATTTTTTGGTTAAATTTAGTTTGACTCACAACCAGTGCAGGTCGAGTACCCATTTGTTCGTGTCCGGCTTGAGGATCGAAATTGAGGCGAATAAAATGACCTCGTTCGGGGATGTAGTTTACCAAACTTCTTCTCCTTCTGGTTTCCCCCAAGAGATTTCTTCGCTGGGTTCTATTTCGCCTGCCAATAGTTCATCTAGGGTATATTTGGAAATTTTCTGATTTACAGGCTCTATGACCATTTTTCCATTTTCTATACTGCAAATTACGGAATCATCTGCTTTCAGATTGAACAATTTTACAATATAGTCTGGTATTGGCAAAGCTAAGGAATTACCCAAGTTGCTGAGGTGTATTTTTGCTGTCATACATTTGCGATTTTAATGCTCAGGTTTATCTATTATAACCGCTAGATAAGGTTGGGCGCGATCGGGCGCAGGGGTTCAGAAACCGGGTTTCTTCGTAAAATCTCGTGGGGAGGCGTCAATTGTCGCAGAAACCCGGTTTCTTGGATTTCGCGGGGGGACTCAGAAACGGGGTTTCTTCACAAACCTAGTCAACTATTAAAGTTGAAACAAGGGGAGGGTTTGTCCGGTAATTGCCTCATGGAAGCCTTGCTGAATCCCTTCGAGGACTGTTTCAATGGGGTCATCATCAGGATCGATGTCAGTATCTTCCGGTACTAAAACAATAATCCTAACGTGGCTGTGGTTGGCAAAAGCAAGGGGGCGATCGATACAAAGCATTCCTCGATCGTCAATTTTTCCAGTAGTTTCAATCGCTTTCATAATATCAGAAACTCGATACAGTTCACTCAGAGAATAAATCTTCTAAATCTCGGTAGCCGCTAACAACCCGCAGAACTTCAATTCCTGCTTCGATCGCACTGTAGAAAATTAGGTAATCATCGATCGGAAAACTCCGTACATTTTCCATTAACTCATCCCGATTGCGTCCCAGAAGGAGGAAACTTCGAGAGAGTTTGACACTTATTGTTAATTCTGTCCAGAAAGCTTTCTGCTGCATCAAAACCGCTGCGATCGGCAATATAGTCCATAATGTTTTCTATATCCCGACTTGCCGGAACTGTAAATCTACAAATCTGATTCATCTATCTGCTTGCGTGCGACGTTGTTGCAGCTTTAAGCGCAAACTCCGAAACATATCTTCAGCATTAATTACTTCACTTCGATCGGCCGCATCCATTCCCAGACGAATTTCTTGCTGGAGTTCTTTGAAGCGTCCTTTATAAATATGCTCCCATTTATCTGACTGCAAGAGTTTGATGAAAGCTAAGACTTCTTGTTGCTGGTCTGGCGATAAGACCTTCACATTTTCCAAAATGGCTTGTTCGACGGTCATAATTATCCCTTTTTTTTGATTGTTATTCTACAATCTAGTAACAACATTATATCGCACGGGTGGCTTGACAGCAATTCAGGGGTGAGTTCAATTGCGATCGGTTGTCGATCGCTCAATTAAATCGCAAATAACTTCCAGGTAGCGTCGCAACTGCTACAGTATTTCCCAACAAATCGAAAAACTAAATGATTAATAAAATAGTCAATTTGACTCATCTCATCTAGATTAATCTATTTTTATGCTATCGTCTGATTTTATTAAAGAGTAGCTCACCGACTTGTGCTACCGTCTAGGGGTTGCGATTGGCTTCCCTGGTGTCGCAGGCGATCGCGAGCCGGAAAAAATCCCATCCTCTTATCCCACATTCCCAATCCTCCATTATGATAGCTAAAAACTCTCCCACAATTGGACTGATTGAACCTCCAGCAACGGGACTCTATGATGCAGAAGGTAAAAATTGGACTTCTTTATACAGACATCGTTCCTTAATCAGCAAGCAAGTTTTGATTCCTGACTTGCAAGCAGGAGGATTTGATGCCCGATTGGTCAACCTCAGAGACGACAATTATAGTGAAGAATTTGGGGAAATTGTCTGGAAAGGGATGACCCTGCGGAAAACTTACGTTGGGGGCAAAATTGCTGCCCTAGATCCCCAGGCCTTCGATGCTTGGGGCATTACAGTGAATTTCTCCCAAGACCGTCAAGTCACTTGTATGGTGATTGAGCATCTGGCTAAGGGAGGTCGTCCCATTGTCGTTGGTGGGTCGGATGCTTTCGCTGAACCGCACCACTACTTGAAGGCTGGCGCAGCAGCAGTCGTTCAGGATAAATCTGGGGCAGCGAATTGGGCTATTTTTGACTATGTACTGGGAAAAACCCCACGAGAAGAACTCACGGGTGTCATTCTCGCAGATGGTAGACAGTATCCCAGGAAGGCTAAAGCCAAAAGTCCAGAGGAGTGGGCACTACCATCGGTGGAAGTGGCGCGGGAGTGTTTAGGGACACTGCCCAATGTCCAGGGAACTGTTCCAGTAGGTTCGTTGGTAGCTGACATTGGTTGCGATCGCACCTGCGATTTTTGCATGACACCTACCTACGGCACTGGCTTTCGGAGAATGTCTCCTGAAACATCCCTCAAATGGTTGGCGATTCAGAAAGAAGCGGGGGCTCGATCGATCAATATCGGTTCCGATCAATTCCTCGCCCGTGGACTCTTTCCTGAGGGGCGACAAGAGATCCTCGACATTACCAATGGTGCGCGGGAGATGGGAATAACTCTGATGTGGCCCAATGGTTTAGAACTGAGGAAAACAACTCTCGGCGCTGGGCGTAACTATGAAAGCAGCGACCTCAGACCTGACGAAGAACTGATTGAAGCACTGTTTGGCTGGGACGGCAAAGTCGGTTGTCCTTTGGCTTATATCCCTGCCGAACGTCCCGTTTTTGGACGAGAAGCTTACAAGAAGCTCCTTCCTTGGCAAGAGCATTGTACCTTGATGAAATCTGTGGTCAGAACTGGTGTACCTGTGATTGCTTATGGGATCATTATCGGGCTACCCGACGATGACCATGAGGACTTGTTACTTCTTGAGGAAGCCATCTCAGAATTGGTCGATGAACTGGTAGAGATTAACCCGCAATTGGAATTTCAGACTTCGTGCTACAGCATTATTCCCTTGCCCGGAACTCCGCAATCTTATGACTTACGGAAATCAGGAATGCTACAGTTTGAAGACCCCTGTCTTTGGGGGGTATGGACAACGACTTCCAATACTAAGCACCTTACCTACGAGCAGGTTTCCGATTGGCAAATTCGTCTATCTAAGATTCGGAAATCTCCGTCTGAATTTACCAACTATAACGGCGAATATTCAGCGATGGTTAGTGACGCTTCCTCCGACGACTCAAAGGTTGTGTTGGCAAATTTGAACTAAACACCGCTCGTGGGAGATTACATCGGCGAATTTGCGAGCGAGGATGAAGAAAATGAAGAGGAATCTGAGGTATAATCAATGCCTTTTTGACGCTTAGCAGAACGCTCGATTTCCCAAGGTACAAGCGATCGCCCAAAACCCGGTTTCTCGGATTAGCGTGCGGGGTTCAGAAACCGGGTTTCTGTGACAATTCAAATTGCGGGCGATCGCAAATAACTTCCAGGTAGCGTCGCAACTGCCTTCAGGAAGGTTGCACAGCAAGATGACATCTGAATAAAGTTGATAGTTCATAATTCTTCTGATTCGGGCAATTGTTGCTCGTATTGGCCTAGAATTTCTCGAACTGTTTCGGCCGCGATGTCTGATAGATCTGATTTAGAATAGATAGTCACCAAAACGATGGAATCGCTAGTTTTGAGGTAATAAATAGCACGGTAGCCAGCGCTTTTGCCTTTTTGAATGTCGCTGTTTTTAATTCTGACTTTGAAAATTTCGTACTCCATTCCCGGAATGCGATCGCCCGGAAGTTCCCCCGCTTGAAGTTGTTCGATTACAGGCTGAATGTCTTTGCGAATGTTGCGATAGCGTTTGCCTAAAGTTCGCAAGTCTCTTTGAAATCGGGGGGTGAGTTCAATTGCGATCGGTTGTGGATCAATTGTCATCAATGCCATCCCACAGTTGAGACAATGGGAGAGTTTGTCCGGTAATTGCCTCATGGAAGCCTTGCTTAATCCCTTCGAGGACTGTTTCAGTAGGGTCATCATCGGGATCGATGTCAGTATCTTGACGAATTTCTTGTTGCAGTTCTTTGAAGCGTCCTTTATAAATATCTTCCCATTTATCGGACTGCAAGAATTTGATGAAAGCTAAAACTTCTTGTTGTTGGTCTGGCGATAAGACCTTCACATTTTCCAAAATGGCTTGTTCTACGGTCATAATTATCCCTTTTTTTGATTGCTATTCTACCATCTAGTAACAACATTATATCAAACGGGTGGGTTGACAGCAATTCCAAGTTTCATAAACTGCTAGGAAACTACTGCAAAATCCGTGTACTGTCGCATTCCAGGCTCATGAAATGCTAACACAATATCTTCCTTGGGAACTCCTGCACGCACTAAATCCGTTGCAATCCCATCTTCTGTCCAGTCTTCCTCAATCCAGAATTTGCGATCGCGAATCCGAACGTAAACAGTCATCCCGGTAATACGTTCTCCCTTTTGCCAGCCCAGATTCATCCACATATAATGACCGTTTGGTTCGTCGGTAATTAAGAATGTTTCGATGCCTGGTTGAGGACGGCGATTAGACAATTCGACATACTCGGTTAAAATCTGTTTGATTAGCTTGGGATACTCGGTTAGTTTATCCATTGTACAATTTCCTCTACTTCTGTATTGACGACAATTAGCGGAAGTTGATGTCTGTTTACAATTAATTGATTTGTGAAGCGTCCAACAATTCAGTACGGCCCAATCAATCGTGTTTTCCCGGTATAATTTCAGTTTCGCCGTCACAGGAAAGTTCACTCATTAGTTTTTGTTGGATTGCTTTTATATATTTATCTTCAATAGCATAAATAATATATAGAAAGCTATCACCTATTTTAGTCTTGATATCTTGTTTGGAAGCATTTTCAATACGGCTGATTGTATTATTTCTATCATTTTCTGAAGCTTGGCTTAGTTCCTGTCTAACCTCCTCTATCCTAGATTTTTTCAACAAGTCAGTAATTTTTATCGTAAGTGGTTCGACAAAGTTTTCTAAGACACCATGTCCGTAAAAGAATGATAAAGTTTCTTCTGGATGTATCTCGTACCGATCAATTAATTTTGTCCTGAGTTGGAGAACCTCATACTCTATAACTGATTCATACCATCCTTCACCCATTGATGCTTCAAGATTCTTTAATACACGATCTACTCTGTCTTTAATGGTCTGATATAAGTTGATTTCATCTTCTAGGCTATTATATTGAATATCTTGAAAGTTCAAAATCTTACGAAACTGTTCATTGTTGATAATTCCATCAAAACTAGAATAATTTCCAGTCTCTTTAAGATGTATCCAAATGTAAAATAGAGGAGAAATTTCTTGAGAAATACGTTCAAACAAAGTTTTAAAATCATACCTTTTGTCAGCTATTTGCTTGCAGATCTCATTTAATGACAAAGGGTTGCACTGAAAATTTTCTCTACTATGAACAATAGTATGGTAGATATATCTGTCAATATACCAAACATTATTTTCATATAAATATTCGCAATCACTATCAACGCAGATAATCATTTTTTTATTAACGTAGTTCTTGAATTTTTTCAAAATATCCTTTCCACGTGTTCCTTTTGGATGCGGATTTGGAAAATCAAGTTTATCTTTTAAACTTGGCTCGGCGTGTTCAATAATACATCGCCAAAAACCATTGTCATACATATCTTCACACAACACAGAAAGATTGCAACCCCTCTGAAAGGCATCAGCCACCATTCTTTCAGAAATCTCTTTATAAGTTAGATCGTCTACCATCATGCTACCTCTTGGAACTTAGTTTGTTTAAGTAAATATCATTGGCTTTTACTCCGTAGTAGTTTCGCACTTCTTCCAACAATTTAATTTCATCTGCATTTTTTGCTTTTCCCAACAAGGTACTAAAAGTAATAATGTCGGGATATAGCTGTAGCTTTCCATTAGCACTTAGGGATTGAATCAAATCAATACCTTCTCTAACCCCATTAACTTTTTTAATTAAGGTATTTAGGGTGATATCATTAGGTTTAACGAGATGCAATCTCGTGTAAGTTTCTGATTCCATTAAATCAAAAATCTCTTTTGCATCTTCATAGTTATTCAATTTTGAGATGAGAGTTGTAAATGTTATTACATCAGGGTAAATCGCCCGATCCTTCAGGAAATCTAACAATAAAATAGATTCATCTTTTGTGAATGATGTATAGGTATTAATTTTACGGTTGAATTGATAAAGCTGAGCCAGTTTGTTACCTGATAAGTCATTAAATTCATCTTTTATGTTTTGTACACGTTCTTTTGAGTGGAAAGTTTTTTCTTCTAAAATCTCACTAGCTACGACCAAATTTGAAGGAGACTGAATCTCCTCGATTCTACTAACCTTTTCAATCCAGCCTTGGTAATAGGTAGTTGGTGAATGGGTTGCCATAATGATTTGGCAGATCGGATTTATTTGTCTAATATGTTGAATTAAGCTCCGTTGCCAATCAATATGTAATGATATTTCTGGTTCATCCATTAGTAATATGTATGGCTTTTTATCCTGAAGTAATGTTGTGAATAGAATAATCAAAATTTGTTTTTCACCAGATGAAAGACTTTCAGGTGAAATTGGATTGTCACTACCCATCTCCAAAAAATTAAATGCTTTTTCATCGAATTTTTTTCCTGTTTGGTTGAAAAGTTCAGATAAAATTTTTAAAAAAATATTTTTCGGCTTATAGATAGATTCAATTTCCTCTAGTTTATCATTTCTTGATTCGCGATCGTAGTCACTTGTAAGTATTGCTTCAACTTGATTTAGCAAGTCTCTTTGATAGATAATGAATTCTTGTTTTAATTTATTGAGGTGGAAATCAAGTAATGTTGTATTGGGATCGGAACTCTTTTCGACAACATCGAATGTATTGATCAAGTTTGTCTTTAAGTGATAACTCGTATCTCCTTGGTTGCCTGTTATACTTCTACTTGCACTATCAACTACGATGACAATATCGTTTTCCAACTCAATAATCATTTTATCGATCGGGTCAAACAATCTAAAATTAAGTCTACTATCTTCAGGCCATACTGCCTCATTAAGCATTCGTAGGATTGTTGATTTGCCTGAACCATTCTTGCCAATCAAAACATTGACATCTGTATGAAGTATCCAGGAGAAATCATTTCCCCGAAAATTCTTGATTTCAATTTTACGTATATACATAGTCCGCCCTTCATTGTTTTTTGGTTATTGATGAGGAATAGGCAATTACTGCTTAATAACAGCCATTACCCATTCCTCATCTTAAACTCTAACTTCCACCAATCCTAGCCACATCGCGAGTAATCGCTTCGTGGGGATTCCAAGATTGTCGCATAAACCCGGTGTCTTGGACTAACTACCCCCAATCCGGGCCACATCGCGAGCGTTTTCTTCAAATGCCGCCGTCAGCGCATCATCACCGCTTAAACCCGCAGCGATCGCCCTTTCAATGGCCTGCAACACCCGCTTGTAATCCTTCGGCATTACCTTCACAAACACCGGCAACATCGCATCCCAATTTGCCAAAACCTTCGATGCGATCGCACTTCCAGTCAAATCGAAATGAGTCTGAATTAATTGCCGCAAATCAGCAATTTCCTCAGCATCCTCCAGTTTTTCCAGCGCCACCATCGACATATTGCAGCGAGTTGCAAAATCACCCGCCTCATCCAAAATGTAAGCAACGCCGCCACTCATTCCCGCTGCAAAATTGCGCCCGGTTTCACCCAAAACCACAACTTTGCCACCAGTCATGTACTCGCAACCGTGATCGCCCACACCTTCGACTACTGCGTTAACGCCGGAGTTACGCACCCCAAAACGTTCGCCGGCCAGCCCTCGGATGAAAACCTCGCCAGATGTGGCTCCGTAAAGCACTACGTTGCCGACGATCGCGTTTTCCTCTGCGACAAAGGTGGAAGCTAACGACGGGTACAAGATGATTTTGCCGCCGCTGAGGCCTTTGCCCAAATAGTCGTTGGCTTCGCCTTCGAGCTCTAGGGTGACTCCTTTGGGTACGAATGCGCCAAAGCTTTGTCCGGCGCTGCCTTGGAAGTGCAGGTGCACCGTGTCATCGGGCAAGCCTTCCCAGTGGCGTTTGGTGATTTCGTTGCCGAGAATTGTGCCGACAACCCGGTTGATGTTGGTAATTGGGAGTTTGGCGCGGACTGGTTCGCCGTTTTCGATCGCACTTTTGCACAAATCCAGCAGTACACTAAGATCGATCGACTTTTCCAAACCATGATCCTGCGCCATCTGACAATAGCGCCCAACATCCGCCCCAACTTCCGGCTGATACAGGATGTTCGAGAAGTCCAAACCCTTAGCCTTCCAGTGTTCCACCGCTTGTTGCGCTTCCAAAACATCGGTGCGCCCGACCATTTCATTCAGCGTGCGGAAGCCCAACTGCGCCATGATTTCGCGGACTTCTTGGGCGATGAATGTCATAAAGTTTACCGTGTGTTCAGGATCTCCGGTAAAGTTTTTCCGCAACAGGGGATCTTGTGTCGCAACGCCGACAGGGCAAGTGTTCTGGTGGCAAACACGCATCATAATGCAGCCCAAAGTCACCAGCGGCGCGGTGGCAAAACCGAATTCCTCAGCACCCAGCAGTGCAGCAATTGCTACATCGCGGCCGGTTTTGAGTTGTCCGTCGGTTTCAACGGCGATTCGGCTGCGGAGATTGTTGAGTACCAGGGTTTGGTGGGTTTCGGCCAATCCCAACTCCCAAGGTAATCCGCAGTGTTTGATCGAAGTTTGGGGCGACGCGCCTGTACCGCCGTCGTAGCCTGAGATCAGCACGACATCGGCGTGGGCTTTGGCGACACCTGCTGCGATCGTCCCAACTCCCACTTCTGACACCAATTTGACGCTAATCCGCGCTTCCCGGTTGGCATTTTTCAAGTCGTGAATCAATTCTGCCAAATCTTCGATCGAATAAATGTCGTGGTGAGGCGGAGGCGAAATCAAGCCCACACCGGGAGTTGAGTGCCGCACCTTGGCAATCCACGGGTATACTTTTTTACCGGGTAACTGTCCGCCTTCTCCGGGTTTTGCCCCTTGCGCCATCTTGATTTGGAGTTCCTTCGCTTGGGAAAGATACAAGCTGGTAACGCCGAAACGCCCGGAAGCAACTTGTTTGATCGCACTATTTTTTGAGTCACCGCGATCGTTTGTCCAAGTGTATCTTTCTGGATCTTCGCCACCTTCACCAGTGTTCGATTTGCCACCAATGCGGTTCATCGCTACGGCTAGAGATTCGTGGGCTTCTTGGGAAATCGAACCATAACTCATCGCCCCAGTTTTGAAGCGTTTGATAATAGATTCGATCGGTTCAACTTCCTCAATCGGAATCGATTCCCGCTGCTTGAATTCCAGCAAACCGCGCAGGGTGAAATGCTGTTGACTTTGTTCGTTAACCAGCCCGGAATACTGTTTGAAAAGCGGATAACTTCCCTCGCGCACGGCTTTTTGCAGGGCGTGAATGGTTTGCGGGCTGAACAAGTGGGCTTCCCCTTCCTTGCGCCATTGATATTCGCCGCCGACATCGAGGGTGTGTCCGCTGGATGGGCGATCGGGGAATGCGTGGGTATGGCGTAAAATCGCTTCTTGGGCGATGACTTCGAGGTCTACTCCTGCAATTCGCGATGCTGTCCAAGTGAAGTATTTATAGACTACGGATTTGTTTAAGCCGATCGCCTCAAATATCTGGGCACCACGGTAACTTTGAATTGTGGAAATCCCAATTTTCGACGCAACTTTGGTCACGCCTTTGGTTGCGGCTTTCACGTAGTTTTTGCAAGCTGTCTTAGTATCAACATTTACCAGCAGACCTTCGCGGATCGAATCTGCGATCGTCTCGAAGGCCAAATACGGATTGATCGCACCGCAACCGTAACCGATTAAAGTCGCAAAGTGATGGACTTCGCGCGGTTCACCGGATTCGAGCACCAGTCCCGCCCGCGTGCGCGTACCTTTGCGGATCAGGTGGTGGTGCAAGCCCGCAACTGCTAGCAATGCGGGAATTGGAGCGTTTTCGGCATCGATTCCCCGATCGCACAAAATCAGAATATTCACCCCAGAGGCGATCGCGCGATCGGCTGCTGCGAAAACATCTTCTAGCGACTGTTCAAGACCTTTTACACCAGTTTTGGGGTCGAACAAAATCGGTATCGTAATCGACTTGAAATTGCCTTGGGAAACGTGTTTGAGTTTAGCCAATTCTTCATTGCTGAGAATTGGTGTTTTCAACTCAATCAAATGACAGCTTTCTGGTTCCGGCTTGAGCAAATTGCGTTCAGATCCGATTGTCGTTTCCGCAGAAGTGACAATCTCTTCGCGGATCGAATCAATGGGCGGATTCGTAACTTGGGCGAACAGTTGCTGGAAATATTCATAAAGCAATTTTTGCCTGTTCGATAAAACAGCAAGTGGCGTATCCGCGCCCATCGCGCCGACAGCTTCCACCCCATCCCGTGCCATCGGTGCTAACAGCAACCGCAGTTCTTCAAAGGTGTAACCAAAAGCCATTTGCTGCTGCAATAAATCCACTGCCTTCTTGGGAGAGTTGACTGAATCTACGGGCGCGTCTGGTAGCTTGGCGATTTCGACCATGTGCTGGTCAATCCACTCGCGGTACGGATGTTCGGAGGCGATTTGATGTTTAATTTCCTCGTCAGAAACGATGCGGCCTTCTGCGGTATTTACCAGGAACATCCGGCCTGGTTGCAAACGGCCTTTTGAAAGAATTCGTTCCGGCGCGATCGGCAAAACACCCGCTTCCGATGCCATAATTACTAAGTCATCTTTGGTGACACAGTAACGAGAAGGACGCAAACCATTGCGATCGAGTACAGCCCCGATCGATGTACCATCCGTAAACGCGATCGAAGCCGGGCCATCCCAAGGTTCCATCAAGCAGGAATGGTATTCGTAGAAAGCCTTTTTCTCGTCACTCATCGACTCGTGGGCCGTCCAAGGTTCGGGAATCATCATCATGATAGCGTGAGGCAAAGAACGCCCGGCCAAAGTCAGCAATTCTAAAGCATTATCAAAAATAGTTGAATCGCTACCTTCGACATTGATTAAATTGGGGATTTTCTTTAAATCATCGCCGAATAGTTCCGACTCGAACATCGATTGCCGCGCGTTCATCCAATTGATGTTGCCGCGCATCGTGTTAATTTCGCCGTTGTGGGCGATGTAGCGGTAAGGGTGCGATCGTTCCCAACTTGGGAAAGTATTGGTGCTGAAGCGCGAGTGAACTAGGGCTAAAGCGCTTTCCATGTCGGGGTCGTGCAGTTCGGGATAATAATCTCCAACTTGCACGGGCATCAACATTCCCTTGTAGACGATCGTCCGGCATGACAGTGTGGAATTATACCAGTATGGGTCTTTGTCTGTCCTGCGAATCGCATTGTGGGTGCGTTTGCGGATCACGTAGAGTTTGCGCTCAAAACCCGCCTCGTCCATACCTGGGGCGCGACTCAGGAACACTTGCTGCATAAATGGTTCGCTAGCTTTGGCGGTGTCGCCCAGAGACGAGTTATCTGTGGGGACATCGCGCCAACCGAGCACGGGACATCCTTCTTCGGCGGCGATTTCGGCAAAGATGCGTTTGCCATTTTCCCGTTGAGTCCGATCGCGCGATGAGTAAATCGCACCAACACCGTACTCGCCGGCTGCTGGAAGTTCGATGTTTTCGGCTGCGGCTGCTTTCTTCAGAAACTTGTGGGGCACTTGCATCAAAATGCCCGCGCCGTCTCCGGTATTGGCTTCGCAGCCGCACGCACCCCGATGGTCAAGATTTAACAGGATTGTCAATGCCTGTTCAACTATTTCGTGGGATTTGTTACCCTTGACGTGTACAATAAATCCGACTCCGCAAGCATCGTGCTCGAACTGCGGATCGTACAGCCCTTGTTTTTGTGGCAGTCCGTTGTTGTTCATTTTGATGTATCTCTCAAAGTGGCGAAAAGATTTTGATCTAGAGTAGAGCGTGGGATGGCGATCGACCTAGTATCCAGGGTAAGCGCACGTTAAATAGTAGCTCAGGATACAGATTAATAAGCCAGATACTGAAGTTAAAGGTGCAATGCTAAAGGTTTGTGAGATTTCCCCGCTTCGAGGCTGACACAAGGTGACACTCTCTGGGTGTTCCCACCTCTTGGTTCCCGTTATGTCTCAAGGATTTGCGCCCGCTGTTGAACTGACCACACAGGAGTGCGGTTCCCTTAGCGGGACTTAAACAAATTTTAAGCCCAAACAAGGCCTAAACTGGCTTTATAAGCGGAGAATACGTCCCAATTTTGGTTCAACCATTTCACAAATCTAAAAGATATGGCTGTCCGAAATGCTTCGAGTGCATCATTAAAAGTGTTTAAAGGTTTGTTTGCCCATTGGCGCCTTAATCCTCCTGTTAAGGTATGCCAGAGAATGAAAGTGTAAGCACAAAACACCATAATGAAATGTCTTTTTAGGCTGATTTCATCTCTGACTTGATATTCATTTAAGCCCAACCAGCCCTTGGCTTCCCGATAGAAAACTTCAACCCAATTTATGAGTGAATAAGTTTTTACTATCCACTCCTTTGTCGCTGTTGATACGTCAACATTACCGATCAAATAATCTATTTCAGTGGCGGTATCGAAAGTTTCTGCATTCATGACGATGGCCATTACTTTCTTACCCGTGCATTTTGATAATTCGACGAATTGAATTGCTACCCATACTGTTCTAGGTCGTTCTAAAGAAAGTTGAATTTTTGTGAAAGCCTCTACAGGTAAGGCTTTAGCTAAATTATCTACTCGAATCTCTTCTGTTTCATCTACTGTTTTTTGAATTATTACTTTACGATTCTTGGCAAGTCCTCCGATATATTTTAGTTTTCGGTTTTCCAATTCTTGTAAAAAACTGGTGTTATTACCATACCCTGCATCCATCAAGACTATTCCTGGTTTATAGCCTCTCGCTAAGGTCTTGTCGATTAAATTTATGGCTATTTCTGGCTTCTTTTTGAAGTCTGGGTCATCTTTTCCTTTTGGTAATGAGTCGGCTTTTTTATATAATTCAATATCTAATGGCAGGCTCTTCTTACCATCATATAGATGACTGGTAACTACTACTACCCCATTATCAGTTTTTCCGATTTGTCCGATGTATTGTCTGCCTACAGCGTCGGTAAAGTTACCACTTTTTCTATGTCCTGAATCATCTATTATCAGGCTAAATCCTCGACTAATCTTGGCGCAAGTTGCACTGATTCATTACGTCTAAGCGACGTTCGTTGAGTTCATTGAATGACCAAGGCGCTGTTGTTAAAAAATGATGTAATTTGTGGTAAGTTACTCCGACAGCGTTTTCTGCCATCTGTGACAGGTTTTTTCGTTCGCTTTCTCCCAATAATCCCCCTAAATAGTTCCTAAACTCTCGTTTTTGGGCAAGATGACCAAAAATATCGTCAAATCTTTGACACCATCTATCGAAGCAGGGGGGCATCGCGGCAGGGGTTGTCTCTTTCATGGGTCATTTTTTAACGTTATCTGCTTGCTATGTAAGCATTATAACCTATTTTTATCGTATTTTCTGTTTAAGTCCCGCTAATGCCCGTCGCGTCTGGATTGCTTTGCTAGAAAAAGAGATTGAGTTTGAATTGGTGTCGATGAAATTAAACGGCGATCAGTTTCAACCAGATTTTTTGGATATTAGCCCTTTTCACCACATTCCGGTTTTGGCTGATGGCGATTTTCATTTAATAGAAAGTCTCGCTATGCTTGATTATCTGGAAGCTAAGTATCCGACGATCGCACTATTGCCACAGAATGCTCGGGATTTGGCGATCGTCCGCATGGTACAAATGGTAACAGTCAACGAATTGACACCAGCGCTGAGTCCCTTTGTCCGCCAGACTTTCGGCGGCGCAGGCGAACCGGAGAATCTGGAAAAATCTGCGCTGCAAGTGGCGGCGGTACTCAGATTTTTTGAGGAGTTGTTGGGCGATACACCTTTTTTTGGCAGTAACACGATTACCCTGGCGGATGTTGTGGCTGGTGTTTCCGTGCCTTGGCTGCCCGAGTTAGGCTTGTCTTTGGAGGAATACCCCAAATTGGAGGATTGGTGCGATCGCTTAAATTCCCGCGCTTCTTGGAAAGAAACACAAGCCAGTCCGGAACTGGTGGAAGCTTTTAAAGCGCAGATGAAACAGTTGATGAAAGGTAAACAACAGCAGCCTTTAAATGATGAAATTAATGAGCTTAGAAGAGAAGATAAATAAGTGATTTATGGTTGGGTGGGGGCGGGTTTTTGAGATTGTCAATTATTGGCACGTATTGTTGGTGAACCCGCCCCTACAGCAATTATGTCTATTTACCAATGCCCCATGCCCCATGCCCCTATCCCCATGAACGACTTAATTTACAAATATCCCCCTCTCTTACCCGGCACTTTAATCAAGCGGTACAAACGATTTTTCGCAGAAATCGAACTGGCTTCGGGAGAAATTATCACCGCGCACTGTCCGAATACTGGCCCGATGACTGGTGTTTTAATTCCCGGCAATCCAGTGCTAGTATCTCCCAGTGACAATCCCAAACGCAAGTTAGCTTATACTTGGGAATTAATTAAAGTTTGCGATACTGTACCAACCTGGGTGGGAGTTAATACCGGGCTGCCAAATCGAGTAGTTAAATTAGCTTTGGAATTGCAATTGTTTCCTGAATTGGGAAATTACAGTTTGATTCAGCCGGAGGTTGTTTACGGAAAAGATAAAAAAAGTCGAGTGGATTTTTGGCTGACTGGTGGGGAAAAACCGATTTTTGTGGAAGTTAAAAATACAACTTGGGTTAAAGATACATTAGCTTTATTTCCCGATACAGTCACAGAACGGGGACAGAAACATTTGAGAGAATTGATCGAAGTGGTGCGGCAGGGTTCGAGGGCTGTAATGCTGTATTTTATTAATCGCGGCGATTGTACGGATTTTGCGCCTGGGGATAGTGCCGATCGCATTTACGGACAATTGTTCAGACAGGCCATCAGTGAAGGTGTGGAAGTTTTGCCTTGCCGCTTTGACGTAACTCCCGAAGGTGTCCGGTATTTGGGTTTGGCAAAACTGGATATTTGACAGTTGACCGCTTGACAGTTTGAGAGCAACCTCTACCTAGAAGGAAGAGGATTGGAGTAATGAATAGTCTGACTTTAATTTCTCCCTCAAATGATTCCGGCTTTCAACCAATTCTTTCTGGTAACTGTTGCTTTGAGGATCGAAAATCCGTGAACCGAGTAACTCCCGTCGTCGATGAAAAAGCAAACCGGATCGATTACCTTTTTTGTTTAGAAACAGGCAAGATGCCCGTTCCACAATATAGCCTTTCTCACAAAGATGAGGTATGACTGACAGCTTACATAACCTCCCAGACAAAGAGGGCTCTCTTCCCAACAACGTCCGCGAATCTTTCTGAGAACCACAATACATGAATTTTCTTGTGGGGAGTAGGGGTTGGGCATCCTGCCCGCGCCAAAATACAATTTAGATGCGGGACAACTTACTTAAAAAAAGAGGCAATTTAATCTGCCAAATCTGGGAAAACTTCCCGGACGGCCGGATGCACCAGTCGGTGATTCTGCACGTTCAATCCCTTCGCCAAACTCGGATTCATTTCCAAAGCTTTAATCCCGTTATTTGCCAACTGCAAAACATAAGGCAAAGTGCTGTTATTCAAAGCTTGAGTTGCAGTCCAAGGCACTGCACCGGGCATATTTGGTACGCCATAATGCACAACTCCTTCCTCTACATAAGTAGGATTTGTGTGAGAAGTTACTCGCAAAGTTTCGACACAGCCACCTTGATCGACGGCTACGTCAACAATTACAGAACCGGGCTGCATTTTGGCGACAAATTCGCGCGAAAGTAGCACCGGAGCTCTTTTTCCTAAGACTAAAACTGCACCGATTAATAAGTCAGCATCGGGAACAACTGCTTCTATTTGCAAAGGACTGCTGTAAAGGTATTCTACTCTGGAACCGAATAAAGTTTCCAAGTAGGCTAGCCGATCGACATTTACATCTAAAATCTGCACCCTAGCGCCCATTCCGACAGCAATGCGGGCTGCTTCTGTGCCGACGATTCCGCCGCCCAAAATTACAACTTTGCCCGGTCTTACCCCCGGTACGCCCCCCAAAAGTACGCCTTTGCCGCCTTGCTGTCGTTCCAGAAACCGAGCACCGAACTGCACGGCCAAACGCCCTGCAATAATGCTCATCGGGGTTAGCAGGGGCAATTTCCTGTCGGGGAGTTCGACGGTTTCGTAGGCGATAGCCTGGACTCCGCTGTTGATTAAGTGCTCGGTTAATGTGCGATCGGCTGCCAAGTGCAAATATGTAAATAGCAACTGCTCTTTTTGGATCAGCGGATACTCAGTAGGTAATGGTTCCTTAACTTTGACAATTAGTTGCCGGTTCCAGACATCTGAAGCCTTCGAGACAATCTTCGCCCCGGCTTCAATGTAGTCCTCATCAGCAAAACCAGCCCCAGCCCCAGCATTCGTTTCGACGAAAACTGTGTGGCCTTTGTCCGAACAAGCCCGCACGCTGGTGGGACTGAGTCCGACTCGAAACTCTAAATCCTTGATTTCCTTGGGGACGCCTATTTCCATCTATAACCTCAAATTTCAGGCTTATGTCGATCGAATTTAACGCAAAAATCAGCCCTAGCGGGACAATACCATTGGAGATTTTAGATTTGGGAATCGGGCTGGGCTAGGAGAATATTTGTTTGATTTTCAGCCATTGCGATCGCAATTTCCAAAATTTGTCATTTTCCATAAGGTCGATCGATCTTTTAGCCTGCTCCAACTCTAACTCAAGCTGCTGCATCCGAGCTTGCGAACTCTGCAATTGGGACTTAACCTCCTGCAACTGAATTCGCACCTCCTTTTCCCCAGTATTTTTCTTAATCGCAATATCGTGATAGCCTAGGAACTGAAGCGCCAGAAATACTATTTCCCAGTCATTCGCAATACAAAACTCATTAACTGCTTTCGCCACACCGTAAGGCATGATTTCGCATACAGACCAATTCGTATAATCGTTAAAAACCATCATCCCGTCAGATTTCACCTTTGTATAACCTCGATTGATATCTTTGCATACACCTTCATAAGAATGATCGGCATCGATGTAAATCCAATCAAAATACTCTTCTGGAAAACCGCCTAAAATTGTCGATGAATCACCTTCGTGAAGTTCGACAGTCCCATTTTCTATCCCTGCTTGCAATAGGGGATTTTGTTTGCGATCGATTTCCGCTTTAAATGCCTCGAAATTACCATCAATTAAATGCAGCTTTTGGGGCTGGGTAATAGCAAGTATTTTCTCGGCAAATCGCCCATATTGAGTGCCAACCTCTGCAACCACACTATTTTTAGGTAAACATTCCAATATTTTGATGCGACTTTCAACCAGGCGACAGTTTTTGACATGGCAATTTTGCAGTGTTGGCGAAACAAGTACCAATGGATTGTCATTAAAATTATTCCATTTCTCATTATCCCAGCCTTCAGTCGCTGCTAAAAAATTTTGTTTGTATTGCAGAAAGTCAAACATACGATCGCAAAAGTAAGAGAACTTTAATTTGAAAGTAAAGACTTCAGTCCTTACTTTTCCTATATCCTATATAATTTAACAGCAACGATTCACCGCGTCTCAAAAAAAATGCCACGCATACCTACATTAACATTCGATCGCGGAACGCTCCTACTGCACCCACCGCCCAGAGGCCGAGACTGGGCGGACTTTGCCACGTGGGACGATCGCGTGGAAAAATTTCGCATTCGAGCAATTCACTACCGCCCGCTGGTAGAATCGCTTCAGGCCGACTGCACTAACTTCACCGACGACGCCCGCGGATACGAACTACTCGAACTCGTATCCAGCGTGGCAATGCAGCCTTACCCGCACCAACAAGAAGCCCTAGCAGCTTGGCAAGAAGCAGGAAGCCAAGGAGTAGTCGTCCTCCCCACGGCTTCGGGCAAAACTTATGTGGCCCAATTAGCCATGCAAGTCACAGGCCGCAGTACATTAGTCGTAGTACCAACTCTCGATTTAATGCACCAGTGGTACGCTAATTTGAAAGCAGCTTTTCCCGACATCGAAATTGGATTGTTAGGCGGAGGTTCGCGGGACAAAACGCCAATTTTAGTAGCAACCTACGACAGCGCCAGCATTCACGCCGAAACCTTGGGAAATAAATACGGCTTGCTGGTGTTTGACGAATGCCACCATTTACCAACGGACTTTTATCGAGTAATATCCGAATATGCGATCGCGCCTTTTCGACTCGGACTGACAGCAACACCCGATCGCACAGACGGACGCCACAGCGACTTACACTTCCTCATCGGCCCCACAGTATATAGCAAAAAACCCGAAGATTTAGCAGGCGACGCCTTAGCCGACCATAAAATAGTGCAAATCATGGTCAAACTGTCAAAAGAAGAAACCGATCGCTACAGCGAAGCCATGAACATTCGCAACGACTTCCTCAAACAGTCCAACATCAAAATATCCAGCCTCGAAGGATGGAAACAGTTTATCATGGCCAGCGCGCGATCGCCCTTAGGAAGGCGCGCCATGATTGCCCACCGCCAAGCCAAAGAAATCGCCCTTTGTACCGAAGGAAAACTGCGAATCTTAGCTCAAATTTTAGCCGAACACTCTCCCCAGCGCACCCTAATCTTCACCGGAGACAACGCCACAGTCTACCGAATTTCCCAAGAATTTCTCATCCCCACAATCACCCACCAAACCCCAGTCAAAGAAAGGCACGAAATCCTCGATAAATTTCGCAGCGGCGAATACAAAACCCTAGTCGCATCCCACGTTCTCAACGAAGGAGTGGACGTACCCGACGCCAGAATTGCTATTATACTGTCAGGTACGGGAAGCGAACGCGAATACATCCAAAGATTGGGTCGAGTTTTGCGAAAAAGCAGCGATGTAAATAAACTAGCAATTCTCTACGAAGTCGTCACCGAAGACACCACCGAAGAAAGAACATCCCAGCGCCGCCGAGGCGGAATGCAAGTTCACAAACCCCAACCAAAAACACCAATAGAACCACCACCAGCAGAATATCCGAAATTAGAAACAGTCAAACCAACACCGATTTACGGAGTCAACCGAGAGACAACCAAAAAAGCAGCAGAAACACCAGCAAAATGGGGAGATGATGATGACATTCCCAAGACAACCAAAAAAGCCGCAGAATCACCCGCAAAATGGGGAGATGATGATGACATTCCCTGGTAGCACGCCTAAATTATTCCTTCTTCCTTCGATCAACTGTCAACTGTCAACTGTCAACTGTCAACTGTCAACTGTCAACTGTCAACTGTCAACTGTCAAATGCTACCAACCGATCTACTAAGCCACCGTCAAAACGGCGAATCAATCATCCCGCTACGCCTCAAGATAGATGCTAAAAATCTCGATGCGGCTACCGAAACGATCGCCTGCTTCCAGGAGTCGATCGGCAAAACCCAAGGCGAACTCGACGGACGCTTGCTAGAATTAGAAGGCGACAGCCCCGACTATCGGCTGAAACGGGGATTAGCGCACCTCCTCAAAGGCGGTTTCTCTACTTTGGAAGTTGTTAGCCCCCTAGAACCATTGGAGTTGAGACAGCGCGTATTTGCCTTGTCAGCGCGATCGACACCCAGCCCACAATCCACCCAAATAACCCTCGAAACAGTAGCCACAGAGCTCAGCCAAGACTTAAACAGAGAAGTTTTTACCCACGAAATCAAAACAGGTTTATACGCCGATTTAAACGAAAACAAAATCCTCACCGAATTTGACGCACCAACACCCGAAAACTTACTTCACAGATACAACCTTTCCCAAGTCCAAGGCATATTTTACCGAGCAAGTCAAGTTCAATTAACCGCGCACCGCAACGATCCAGGAGAATACAAACTCCTCTTTCGCTATTTAAAATTATTTCAATTAATGACCTACATCGAAGGCGATGCAGACCACGGATTTACCCTCACAATCGACGGCCCCACAAGCTTGTTCAAACCCAGCACCCGCTACGGCTTAGCCCTCGCCAAAATGCTGCCCGCACTCCTACACGTCACCAAATGGAGTATGCACTCAACTCTGCAAACCAAAGATGCTTTCAGCGGCGTTGTGAAAAC
This sequence comes from Microcoleus sp. PH2017_09_SFU_O_A, assembly GCF_020738625.1. Taxonomy (NCBI): domain Bacteria; kingdom Bacillati; phylum Cyanobacteriota; class Cyanophyceae; order Oscillatoriales; family Microcoleaceae; genus Microcoleus; species Microcoleus sp. PH2017_09_SFU_O_A. The sequence continues at coordinate 21,969 of NZ_JAEQCF010000028.1, read as the reverse complement.
AGGTAAATTCACCCTAAATTCCGACTGCGGTTTAGTCAGCCACTATCCCCCAGGCAAACCCTATGATAGTATGTTAGAAGCAGCATTTGCTGGCAGGTGGGATAGCTTAAAAACCGAGTGGAAACTCGAACGAGAAGTTGACTTAATCCCAATTCCAGGAAGCGTGATGATTCCCGACTTTCGGTTAGTCCATCCCGACGGACGAGTATTTATATTAGAAATAGTCGGCTATTGGCGGCCGGAGTATTTGCAAAAGAAATTTGCTCAAGTACACAAATCTGGATGCGACAACTTGATTTTAGCTATTTCCGAACGGCTGAATCTGGAAAAAGCTGGGGTTAATGTAAAAGAAGTTCCTGCAAAAATAGTTTGGTTTAAAGATAAATTGCAGCCAAAATCAGTCCTAGAAATCCTCGAATAGTACACCAATCAGTAGCAAACTTCTCTCTCCCTCTCTTCCTCTGCGGCCTCTGCGGCCTCTGCGGTTCAAACCTCTTAAATTAAATTATCCTAAAAGAACGATCGCACATTCCAACATTCTAGTAAAATAGAAACATCCCCAAAACCTTGCCACCGCGTAGTCTCACCCCCAAACCAATCAAAAAATGGTAGAAACAAGCATTGTCGAAAAAATCAAAAAGCTGTTAGCCCTCGCCACCTCATCCAACGAAAACGAATCAACCGCTGCGGCAGCAAAAGCTTCCGTTTTACTGGCGCAGTACAATCTCAGCCTCGCCGATTTAGGCCCCAATCACCAAGAAGAGATCGATCAAAGCGGAGTTGAGACAACATCCAAATTTGTCACTTGGAAAATGATCCTGTTTTCGGGAATTGCGGAAGCCAACGGTTGTACAGGTATGCGGAACAATTATAGTGGTAGTATGTTTTTGGTGGGAAGCTCTACAAATCTGATTGTTTGCAAGCACCTGTATGAATATTTGAGTTCTGCGATCGAGAAACGGGCGAAATATCGCAAAGGAAGCGGCCGGGGACTGGCGTATCTGAACGCTTTTCGGGTGGGATGCGCCACAAGGTTGCGACAAAGGCTGCTGGAACAAAAGCGGGAGATGGAGGAGTCGGGGATTCCGGGCTCGGTTGATACAGCGGCTACTCCTGCTATTGTAGTGCGATCGATGTTTGAGAAGAATGAACAGGCGATCGCAGATTATTTAGAAAGCCAAGGAGTTAAAGTCAAAACCCGAGCCGGTGCTCAAATCAGCAGCGAAGTCGGTTTTAATTCCGGTTATGAAGTAGGCGACAAAATTAGCTTGCAGAAGCAAGTGCAACCGGAAGGAGAACAAAAAAAACTTAATGAATGTGTTTGAGTTCTGGATTAAAAAAACTGCTTCCTAGGCTATAATTGAAAGAAGTGAATAAGATAGATAGGTAAAAATATGACTGTTTATGAGGCAACTATTTCTAAAATTAGCCAACTACCAGAGTCGCTTGTTCAAGAAGTGAATGATTTCATAGACTTTTTGCTTCTCAAATACAACAGTGAATTGCCACAGCTTACTGAATCAGACTTTTCGGACTATTTAAAGAATTTAGAAGTCTACGAAGAAAAGTTAGCCCGTGGAGAAATTCAATGGTAGGAGCTTCATCAGTAAATACAACATATACAAGAGGAGATGTCGTGTTATGCGATTTGAATCCGGTAGTTGGTACAGAGCAAGCTGGTATCAGACCTGTTGTCATCTTACAGATCGATCGCGCTAATGCAGTCAGTCCTCATACTATTATTGCACCATTTACTACGAAAATTCGTCGCGCTCTTTTACCTTCTCATGTATTTGTTCCATCTGGAGTTGGGGGTTTAAATCAAGATTCAGTAATACTTTGCGAACAGATTCGAGTTATCGACAAATCTAGGATTATTAGGGTAATCGGTCATTTAGATGAAAATTATATGGATGAGCTGGCAGTAGCCATGCGTGCGATTTTAGGCTTGTGAGCGATCGCTTTTCGTCGTTTTGAGGAAGCTCGCATCATAAATCAATAGTTTTAGCTACTATTACGTTGATTGGATAAGAGCCAAATGCTGCTGATTGTACTCTATTGCTTTGTCATACTTTCTTAAAGCACGGAAAGCTTTGCCTAGATTAAGTAAAGCCCGCTCTTGTGCATGGCGTTGTCCGATTTCCCGTACAATAGTTAAACTCTGTTGGTGATAGTTGATGGCTTCGGCATATTTTCCTAGACAATAGTAAGCAAATCCTATATCTGACAGTGCGACTCCCTCACTGTTGCGAGCGCCTATTTTCCTGGAAATGATTAAACTTTTTTCGAGATACTCGATGGCTTGGGAATAATCTTTTAGCAAACCGCAAACAAGTCCTAGATTTCCCAGGGAAATTCCCTCACCGTTGCGATCGGCAATTTCCTGGAAAATAGTTAAACTCTTAAGGAAATAGTCAATGGCTTTGGGATAATCTGCCAACAAATTGTAAGCCTTTCCCAGATTTCCTAGTGCGTTTGCCTCACCGTTGCGATCGTTAATTTCCCTTGCAATGGCAAAACTTTCTTCGAGATACTCGATGGCTTTGGTATAATTTCCCAACGAATTGTAAGCATCTCCCAGACTTCCCAACGCGCATCCCTCACCGTTGCGATCGCCGATTTTCCTTGCAATACTTAAACTCTGTTCCTGATACTCAATTGCTTTAATATAATTTTCTAGCGAATTATAAGCATTGCCCAGATTTCCCAGTGCCATTCCCTCGGTTTCGCGATCGTTAATTACCCGCGCAATGCTTAAACTCTGTCGATAATAGTCAATTGCTTGGAAATATTTTCCTAGCCCATAGTAAGCATTGCCCAAATTATTGCTAAGATTTGCGATAAAAATAGCATCCTGATTAATGCTTAATTTTCCCGAAAGTTGGTTGTAAAGCTCAATCAGTTCCCTATAGTAACCCCAGAGTAATAATTGATGATGCAATTCCTTATTCGTAGGTGTATCGAGTCGAGTTGATATAATTTTGGTACTTCTTATCCAATCTTCCACCTGACAAAGATGGTGAAATGCTTCCAAATACCCCTTAACTTTCTCTAAATTGGAAGCATCCCGCTTCGGTTTGTACCTCGTCAGCCAATTTTTAACCGCTCTGTATTGAGCGCGTTTACAAGGGGGCAGTTCCCTAAACTCCGGTGCTGCTAGATCAATTCCCAGATTAGCCAGCATCCACTCTCCCGGTGGCATAATGTCAACTTCCAAACCATTTTGACTTTTAAAATCAAATTCCGCAAAATTACTGCTCATATTGTCCACTACCTCACTGTCAAATTTTTTAAATGCTCTAATGCTACACTGCGAATTAAATTGTGTTGTCGCAAATGTATCTCATCGTCAATTAATTCTTCTTCTACCAAAAAGCGATCGCGCAACGCATTTAACGCTAACTCTTGTTTCTGCTCATCACAATCCCAATCCTCCAAATGACTCAGCCAAAACTCCTCCGGTACTCTACAGCGATACACAGAAGCTTCACAAAGCAATCGATAGGCATTCAAAACATCTTTTTTTAATCTCTCAAACGTTTTTTCCAGCCGCAATCGCACATTTTTTCGCAGTCCGCGAGTAGATCGATCGAGTCGCCAATTGTCACCGGCGGATGCGGTTATTCCTTTGGTCTTAGCTTCCTCAATTGCTTTCTCGACTTCTTCAATTTCATGCCCGTATTTATTCCAATAACCCGCCACATTGCCATAAAAAGGCTGACTGCCAATTTCCCCAGCAATCACCCGCAAAGCCAATGGATGCCCCTCATAAGCAGCCCCGATTCGTTCTAAATAGGGTTTGTTTGGTGAATCTATTTCAACATCTAATCCAGTTTTATCGAACAACTCTAACTGTTCAGATGCTGTCAGTCCGTTCAATTTTTGACAATCCCAAAATTTTTGATAACGAGCCGGAATTTGCTCTGGTAAATCCTGCGATGTTACGATTATCAGACTTTGGCAAGATTCTACTACCAAAAAACTATCAAAAAAATTGGCCCACCACTCATCCTGAAAACCATTCCAACCTGTTTCTTCATTTCCTTTTAAAATCAGTTCCAGAGAATCTATCACCACCAAATACTGATTTTCTCGCAATCGCTTGACCAATCGATTCAGCAAGCGCTGTGTATCTTTGCGGTCATCTGGCGTAATGCGTTCTCCCCACTTTTCCAACCATCGAATCGCCACACTAGCAAAATCAGAAGCTTGCTGCTGGTTTTCAAAATTCTCCTGATGAAACTTACGACCGTCGTCTTGCAACTCCACCATTAATCTTTCAGCTAAAGCCGTTTTACCAATTCCCGATATGCCAAGAAGAATTAACAGGCGACACGAACCATTAACTTTATCTGTGAGTTGAGCAATCAGATTCTTTCTGCCAACCCAAGCACCATCAAAAGCAAAAAACTCTGCTCTCGAATCTGTCTGAATTGGACTGTCATCAACAATTTCTTCCCATTTCTCTATACCAACCGCTTTACAAATCTCGATAAAGGCATCTCGATCGATTGGTATGGCAGACCAAAAGCGCTTCAAGTTATACTCTTTAGCCCAGATATTAGCTTGTTTATTCCAACCCTTTTTTCTCCTAGCCCGATCGACTATTTCCAACCCTGATTCCGATGCTCTCAGACTAGCTGCCATGCTGATTTTTTAACCTTCATTAACGATATTTAACTTATAACATCTGCCAATCTGTGGCGCGGCTCAATTTTGGCTCACTTTTGGAGACAGCGCCAGAAGTGCTTTGAAATAGAGCCGTCAAGCCTTTGCTGTTCAAGCAATATAGAGATGTGGGAAGTAATTAGGTGATATAGACCTCTTCCCAATTCCAACTCGCACTATGGATTAAAAAAATGCACGAGTACAAACAATTGACATTCGCTGACGCAGTAATCGCAGAACTTCAAAAATTACTCTCTGAACCATTCCGTAGTATCGAACAAGCTGAAAAATCACGCCTAGAAATTCGCGCACTTCTGGAGTTGCAAGAATTCTTTAAGCTGGTGTGAAAAAAAATTAGTTTTACTCATGAAAAAATATTAGTGGTTTCAGGAAACCATTATCAGCGCTCTCTTTGCTCGCGTGCGGTGCGTGACAATCAATAGTCCCACCGCCGCGAGTTAAAGTTTTCCCGCTGTCACGCACCCTACGACGGATATCTTGCATTGAATTTAATCAATCAACTCCGCTTCTTCAAAAATCTGTCGAGTCGTCAACTCCAAACCGGGCAACAACTCATCCACGATCGCCATTTTATCCGTATACACCTGACTAGAACCATCAGGGAAAAAACTTCTAATTAAAATCAATTCTGGATCGATTACCCAAACTCGCGGAACCCCCGCCGCCAAATAATCCTTCGCCTTCTCTTCAAAATCCTTCATACTTTGATCGGGAGAGATAATCTCAATCACCAATTCAGAAATTGCAGGACAAGCTTCATTCCGCCGCCAACTTTTCGGCAGACGTTCATAGGAAATATACGTCAAATCAGGAACAGGTGCCCAATCTTTACCCTGACGCTTTAACAGAATTGCCCATTCTGGAAGCACTCGCCCGCGACTTTTACACCATACACGAATCAGGCGACACAAAGTTCCCTGTAAACTGGAATGAAAAAATTTTGGAGACACTTTAGGAACTGCTTCACCATCTACAAACTCATAATATACGTCTCCGTCGGGCAAAGCTAGAAATTCTTCTAAAGTCAGTTTGGTTCCGATTCCTACCATGACTCCCAGCCCTCTTGCTCATTAATTCAAATATCAATTATACAAAATTTCCCAACATTCCTCAAAAAAGACCCGGCGGTTGAAACCGCGGCTATACAAACAAAACCCGCCTCCGCGGGTTGAAGAATAGGCGGTTAAAATTACGTTTTATATTATTCTCTTGAGTCCGCGGAGGCGGACATTGTTTGTGTAGATGCGGTTTCAACCGCCGTCCGATCTTTGTTTGTGTAGACGCGGTTTCAACCGTACGTCTTACTTCACCCAAGCCCGATGAGCCATCAAAGCCGCAAATGGCTGCACTCCCCGCAACTGATTCGACAGCGGCAAATGACCCCTCGGCGCGCTCAAATCCCAAATAAACTCTTGCGGATACCGCGTCCAATTATTCCCCTTCTTCCAGCCAATTAACGGCCACAACTTATCCCAATTCTTGCCCGAACTCAGCCAAATTTCCCGCTGTACCGAAAAGCCAAATTTGTTTTCGGAATGAACTTTCCACAGGGTATTAATTGTTTGTAAATCTGCCATAGGCAAACTTTCAACTTCCGTAAAATACAACCACTTTCTCGCGGCAGCAGTCTCGCCCGCCAACCCACAAAGTTTGTTTAAAGTCAATAAATCGGCTTCTTGAAATTCCTGTAGGGCCAATAATTGTTGCAGCGGAGTGTAGTCAATGTTAGAGTCCGATCGCAATTGCACTACTCCAGTCGGAAAATTCGCCTGCAAAAACTCCCTCGCTCTGGCAGAATCCGCACAATAAAGAATTTGGTAAGCCTTACCCATTACCGCCGTCGGTTCCTCCGACTTGCGCTCTAATAAAAATTCCATCAATACGTCCCAGCCCGCATCTGCTATGTGTTGTTGCAGCAGTTGCAGTTGAGTTTTCTCTGAACCCGACCTCAACTGTGAGCGGAGTTCGGCTGTATCGGCGGCCGAGTCTAATGGAGAAGTAGAAATCGAGTCAGTCATGGGAAACTATCAGCTATCAGCTATCAGCTATCAGCAATTAGCTGAAGCCCTGGTTTTCCTCCATTGTACAATGCTACTGACTCCGATTTACTTCTCTGTACTCCGATGGTTGTGCGCTGCACGACGAGCTAACCTCGCCGCGATCGCACATTCCTCGTCAATAGGAGCGATCGCAAATAGCTTTACCCTCAGATTTTTGCGATCGCTCCCATGTAAAAGAGTTTTTCTTGAACCTAGTCGTCCACGATGGAAACCCATGCAGAGAACGAAGGCGGAAAAAAGTTGATGTCATATTCCGAGTCTTCCCACTCTTTCACCCACAGCGGTACAACGCCCGGGCGAGGAGTTTCCGCAAAGATCCGTTCCTTGGATTCGATCGAGTGAAATAGCTGTTTCAAAGTATCTCCCCGATCCAAAGCTTCGCTGAGGATGTCGTCCAACTCAGGATCGACCCGTTTGACGCGGTTTTTGTCCTCTTCAAGCCACAGAAGTTTCAAAGACTTCAGATCCCTCGGACTGAGAATGCTCTTGTAGTACACGCGCTTGAGCGTCGCTACGGGTTCCAACGAGCGTTCGATCCGGCGAATTTGCTGAACTCGCAGGTAGTGCCATTCCGCTAAACGCTTCCGTTCCGAAGGCGCGAGAGTTTCCTTCCCCGCTGAGTGTTTGTAGTCATAGTTAATCAAACTGCAAGCCATATTAGCCAGCAGGTGAATTAACTGTTTTTCTTTGGGTGTCGCCTGACGCCGTTCCTGGGTTCTTGTCAATACGCGCTGTCTGCGGGTAGTTTCGAGAGTATTTTCCATTGGGTTTTTACGAGATGAAATACGATTGTGCCAGATCCGAATCCCGAACATCAGAAGGTAAGGAAGTTCCTAGGCGGGGAAACTCCACCGACAGACTCGCCTTACCTGTTTATTTTCCCATTCACTTTGTTGAGACTTCAACTCCCCGGATTAGGTGGACTGATATTCGGCCCGAGTTTTCACCCCCTTGAGCCAAGGTGGTGGCGACAACAAATACACCACAAACACGATCGCAATCACAACCGCAGCGCCGGCGAACCACTCAGAGGGCTAATTATTTCCGGCCTTTGCCTGTCTTTACCTCTTCTTGCTCTCCATCTTCATTCGTTCCAGTGTAGTTAATGTCGGGACGACTCTCAAGAGCAGTCAAACTGCTGGTTGATGAAGATTGTGGGACGATCGCAAAAGCGCTGGCCCTGCTTGTATGGAATAAGCCGATGCCACCGGAGGCAATTACTGCTAATACTAAGATGCTGTTTTTCATGTTCGATGACCCTGATTTAACGTAGATAGACACCTTTTGGCTAACCCGATCTGTCAGAAGTGGGTTGATGCAATAGCCCACTTGTCTTCTGATAAATCTGCCTGCCATAATCAATACAGACAGGCACACCCGAAGAGCGATCGGAAACGCCGGAAGTGACGTGTTACTTATGTCCACGATCATCCACCAACCAGATTTTTTTGGGTAGTGGGGCTAAGGCCATCAGGGCGTCGATCCATCAGGGAGTTATGCCATCAGGGTGCTCATCTATCGGGTAGTTAATTCATCAGGGCGCATCTTCTACTACAATTAGCCACAAACTTAACTTTAATCGTTGAGCCAGTGGCTAGCAGCGCACTGACAGCGCTTTTAAGAATTAAACTTTTTGTGGATTTATCCCCAAAAGTTTGTTCTTAAAAATTCCCCCACGCGAAAGCCGGGGAAGTGTCAGCGGCATGGAATTCCATGCAATCTAAGTCAACTAAAAAAAACGCAGATTAACGATATCTCCCACTCAAGCAGTCCTCAGCCAAACGCTGGGGTTTTTTATTGGTAGCAGCCATTCCAGTGCTTTGACTGGACGGCATTCGGTAGCCAGCCCCCAAGGCAGAACCTTAGGCAGAACCTTAGGCAGTACCTTAAAGGCGCTGCGGTTATGAGTTTCCCTGGCAACATCATACCATCGGGTGAAATTCAAAGTATGATTGTAAAAAAATGTGAACCCAATGGCGTTTGGGCATTTTCAATCCGGTTGAGTAAAAATTCAGATGAGGATGCGAACGAGTACAAACAAAAAAGTGCCGGAGTACGATCGCCCTCCTGGCTGGATTTACGGTTGGTTGCAAAGATACGGTAAAGATTGACAATGACAACGCTGAGTTAGTAGACAATAGAGAAAGAGTCACAAAAATTTCAACCACAGTAACACCAGTTCAAAAAAAGAACGCAACTGTAGGTAAACTCCAAACCCTTATTGAATCAGTCATTGACCAATCTCAAATCTAAAATAGTATGAGCTGGCAATAATTGCAATTTGTAACTTTTCCATCGCACAGCATAGGGGCGCAGCATCTTGATGAATTCGCAGATGACAGCAGAAGTCCACTCAACCAACCAATATCAAGTCGGAGGATATTTGCCTGCCGGTGCGCCCACCTATGTCAGGCGATCGGCAGACAGCGAACTCTACCAAGGACTCAAAGCCGGACAATTCTGCTACGTATTGAGTTCGCCACAAATGGGAAAGTCCAGCCTGCTAGTGCAAACGGCCAAAAGGTTGCAAGCAGAAGGTACAGCTTTTGCCGCCGTCAACTTGAGAAGCATTAGCACCCCAGAAATTTCCCTGGAAAAGTGGTATGGTGCGATCGTCCACCGCATCGCCAGCAGCTTGCGCCTCACAAACAGGTTTGATGCCCTCAAGTGGTGGAACGATCGCGAAGTGCTATCGCCGGTGCAGCGATTGGAGATATTTATCGAAAAAGTTTTGCTCAAGTCACTGCGGCAAAATTTAGTCATTTTGATAGATGACATTGACACCACCAACATCCTCAATTTCAGTACCAGCGATTTTTTTGCCTCAATTCGAGGTTGTTATTCTAAGCGGGCAGAGCAACCAGAATACGATCGCCTGAATTTTGCGGTTTTCGGAGTAGCAGCCCCGTCACAATTGATCCGAGATCCAAGCTGCAACCCTTTTAATATTGGACGACCAATTAATTTAAGTCGATTGCAACTAGACGAAAGTGTGTCACTAACAAAAGGATTGGCACTCAAAGCTTTTCGTCCCCAAAAAGTGCTCCAAGAAATATTTACTTGGACGGACGGTCAACCTTTTCTGACTCAAAGACTGTGCCAATTGGTGCTTGAATACGGGTCTTTTATTGGCAGAAATTGCGAAGCCCAGCAGGTGGAACAACTGCTCAAACACAGAATTATTAAAAATTGGGAAGACTGGGACGAACCCCCACATTTGACAGCAATTCGCGATCGCATTTTCTACAGCCGCTGCGATCTCACCAAGCTGTTAACGCTGTACCAGAAAATTTTGCAACCGCCCGACCCCAAAAAACCGGAAGAATTGCCAGGAGTTGCTGTCGATTATTCTCCCGAACAAATCGAATTGCAACTGTCAGGATTGGTGGTCAAATCTCATGGTAAATTAATAGCTGCTAACCTAGTTTATCAATCTGTTTTCAATCAGTTTTGGGTGGAAAAAGAACTGGGAAATCTGGCTCCCTACCGCGAGGCCTTGGCAGCATGGCTGGCTTCGGATCGCGAAGATAAGTCGCAGTTATTGACGGGGGAAACTTTGCAGTCAGCCTTGGATTGGGCGGCAAACAAACAATTAAGCCAAGAACACTATTGGTTCTTGAATCCCGGAACTTTTCAGAAAAAACCGACAGTCGCTGTCGCACAAGTTGTACAAAGCAGCCCAGACATCGGTGCAGAGAGAATTCTCACCCCGCCCTCAGATACTTTTCTATCGGGCAGCAACGAACAGGTATTGTACGATCACATCGTCTCCTGCGTCGAACAAGAATCCCCCGCACAGATAATCGAGCGGTTCCGCAAACTATTTATCGACGGTATGGGCTACCCCGATCGCGAAATAGAAGCAACTTTGTACAATATAATCTCCGTCAAGCGATCGGATCGGGAGTTTAAATATATCATCCACCGCTGCTGTTACATCCCGATCAACCGCTGGCAATTGCACTCACAGCACAAATTGAGTATTGCAAATTTAGTAGCTTTATTTAAACAGACTTCTCCCCGATTCGGGATGGAATTTTACATAGTCAAGCGCTTGCAAGAACAAATAGAATTCTTTACTAAAAGTGCAGAATTCCAGACCCTAGAGCGCTTAGTAAAAGCAGTAGAACAAGAGCCACAACCGCAGAAACAAGATAGTCATGCTCCTTTGGGCGAATTGATTTGTCGCTATCCTTATTTGTACGGGCATTCTTTGCTGAGCAAGGAGAGCGTGGAGGAAGACCAGCAAACCATCAAAAAGCTGGAAATTCAAAGACAGCGACTATTTGAAAAAAACTTGTCTCAATATTTAAATTATTTGGTTGAGCCGAGAAATACAGAAATAGGAATTGTACAGCCGACGCCAAATCCCACACTTTTGAACGATGCGGAATTGCACTTAGCTGTTAGGGAATTTGCCGGGAAAGTAACAGACGATCGCAGCCACAAAGAATCGGCTCAATTTTTTTTGAGAGATGCCAGGAAAACTCAATCCTACAGCTCATTTAAAGTGGATTTATATGAATATTTGATATCATCGGTAGAACCAGAATATGGCGGTCGTCAATTTAATGATAAGTTGTACAAGTACATCAAAAATACATTTCCGGAAAACGACTCGGCGAAATTAAATAATATATTGTTAGCTCAGACTTGCAACCAGTTATTCAACTTTTTAGTAGTGGAAAATTCCCAACATCCCAACCACTACATTTTTTATGACTTAGTATACAACCTCGGGCCCAGCAGGACAATGGGTTTGCTGCTGAAAATATTACTGCTTTCTGGCAAAGTTAAACCTGAGTTGGAAAAGCGATTTTCTATTTTGTTCAATCACTATGAAGGTAAAGCTTCTGATGAAATTATGTGGTTTATAAAATCATTGGAAAATTTAAATGTGGCCTTAGTGGTAAATTTTGGGAAGACGGATTTGTCTTTGGTTAAACAGCATCTTATTTTGAATTGAAAGATCAGCATAGCGGTTTACTTCAAGTTCTATCGGGCAAATATCAGTGATATAATAAATTATGTTGAGTATACAGCAAAATTATGCCAACCCAAACGCTCACAGATTATTTCAACTTTCTCACTCCCAGCGATATTCGACTGAAAGGGACAAGAATTGGCATTGAAACAATTCTTTATGATTACATCGATTGCGGTCGCGCACCTGATGAAATTGCCCAAACTTATCCTTCCCTCACCCTCGAACAAGTTTATGCGACAATTCTGTATTATCTCCAAAATCAAGAACCTGTGAGTGATTACCTCAAAAATTGGATAGAACACGGTCACAAAATGAGAGAAGAACAGCGCCTTAATCCCCCGCCTGTTTCTGAAAAGCTCCGCCAACTGAGGGCAGAAAGAAAAGCCAAAACTAGCCCATGAACCTGCAATACCTAATTGATGAAAATGTCAATCCAATTTATCCCAATCAAATTAGGCAACGAGAACCAGATATTGCTGTCAAAGTAGTGGGAGAACCGGAAACACCGCCGAAAGGAACTCTCGACCCAGAAATTCTCTACTGGTGTGAAGATAATAACTGTGTTTTGGTGACAAATAACCGAACTTCTATGCCAGTGCACTTAGCCGAACATATGGCGGTAAATCGTCACATTCCAGGGATTTTTATCATCAATCCTAATTTAAGCATTGGCGAAAACCTAGAAGAATTGATTTTAGCGGCTCTGGCATCCCAAGAAAATGAATATCAAGATAGAATTGTTTTTCTACCTTTCCCTTAGCAGTTATTAATGTATTCGGGAGGAAACGATTTTTTTTGCATTAGTCCGATCGCAATTTTAAAAGGCGCGCTACCCTATCGGTGTACCATTAACTATATGATCAGCTATCTCAAAGGCACAGTCGCCAATATCGCCAAAGGCAGCAACCGCGTTATTCTGACTCTCGAAGTTAGTGGAATTGGCTATGACATCCAAATTTTGCCGCGCGTGACTGGCCAATTACCAGCATCCGGCGAAGTCGCCCAAATCTTTACCCACCAGCAAGTTAAGGAAGACCAAATCGTATTGTACGGTTTTGGCAGCACGGCCGAACGCGATTTGTTTCGGCAGTTGACGAGTGTTAGCGGTGTGGGTGCTCAACTGGCGATCGCCCTTCTTGATACTCTAGGAATGCAAGATTTAGTTCAGGCGATCGTCGGCGGTAACACTCGCATCCTCGCCAAAACCCCCGGCGTGGGTACAAAAACCGCCGAACGCCTCGCCCTGGAACTCAAAAGCAAACTCTCGGAATGGAGACAGGAAGCAGGTTTGACAACTTCCGTGGCCGCCGGAGTCCCCGCAGCGATTCAAGAAGAAGTGGAGATGATTTTGCTGGCGATGGGATATACTGCGACGGAAGTCTTGCAAGCGCTGCAAACCCTCAGTCAAGACAGCAACTTGGCAAACAAAGCTAATGCGGATGATTGGATTCGTGAGGCGATCGCCTATTTGAGCCGATAATCGGCCACCCAATAGACTTCTTGCAAAATTTATGGCTAACACGGGCAAGATGCCCATCCCACAATTTTTTTCCTGTGGGATGGGCTGGAATAAACACCATGGAGGGGCGTCCCGCCCATCCGACATTTTTTTTCCTGTGGGATGGGCGTCTCGCCCGTCCTAAGTAGGGCTTGCAATTGAAGTCTATTCAGCTCAAGAAAACAACCCATCCGTGGCGAAAATTTTGCTCCTTCACCGTTCCCCTGTGATACTATATTGGATTGTGACAATCGTACAAAAAAAACTAAACTCAATTCATGGCTCTTACACAACAGCGCAAACAAGAAATCATGGGCGACTTTCAAACCCATGAAACAGATACAGGCTCAGCAGATGTCCAAATCGCCATGTTGAGCGATCGCATCAGCAAACTCAGCGCCCACCTGAAAATCAACCAAAAAGACTTCGCCTCCCGGCGCGGTTTGATGATGATGATCAGCCGCCGCAAGCGCTTGCTGGCCTACCTGCAAAAGGAAAATGTCGATCGTTACAAAGCATTAATTGCCCGTTTAGGCATTCGCGGCTAAACAGCACAGCGAAAATTTGCGACAATATTCAAGAATCTTGGACAAACGCCAGCAGGATTTACGCACTGATAACAAATCCGTTTCAAACCGTTGATTAACCATCAGAGTTGCGTAAACCCTCGCCAAGATTTCTTTGATAATTGTTCGAGATTTCAGGTTAAACAAAAAATATGTCCTCCGAACCACCCACCCAGCGCTTACCCTTTGAACCGGCCTCAAATCGGAAAAAAACCGCTAAAAAGCCTCCAGAAGCCGAAGCAAATCCAGTCACAGAAGAACCAAAATCAGACAAAAAGCCCAAAGCCACCAAAAAAACTGGCCCCCAGGCGCAATCCATCCCAGAAGCAGTCAGCAAACGCATGATTTCCCGCATTGCGGTATTCTGCGGCGCCCCCACACTCCTGGGAATTTCCACATTTTTTGTGAGTTATTTGATAGTCAGCAAAGGCTGGTTTGACTTGCCCAACACAGCAGTATTATTGGTAAGCATGGGCTGTTTTGGTCTAGGCGTACTGGGATTAAGCTACGGAGTCCTCTCGGCTTCCTGGGATGAAGAAAATTCAGGAAGCACTCTCGGGTGGGAAGAATTTAATACTAATTTTGGACGGATGCGAGAAGCGTGGCGCGATGCGAAATCTAAAAGTTAGTCAGTAGTTATAGAAAACATTCGGTAAGCGGAAAACTCAGAGGCTTCAGCCCTGAGATGCAAGCGACACGGGCGGTTTTAACCGCCGTGAATCTTTTTCTCAAAAAGGTGAGGTATGACTGACAGGTTATATAACCACTGAAACCAAGAGGGCTGAAGCCCAACAACGTACCTCATCTTTCTGAGAACCGCTATAAGATATAAACAAGGAGGTGAGCAAGATTGTTGACAAATTACGCTTATAAGTTGCGTCCCAATCAAACGCAAGCATTAAAAATGTCGAACTGGGTAGATATGCTGCGAAGCCTGTATAATTGGTGCTTGAATGACAGAATCTGTCAGTACAATCAGCAGTTTATCCAAGGCGATTACTGTGACATTAGAACGAAAGGCGAAGCTTCACCATTGACCTGCTTCGTAAGTAAAAGTGGCGCAACTGGAAATCCCTGGAAAAACTCTAAGATTGACAAAGAAGGTAAAGCTAGAAATCCTCGCCGAAGTGCTGGTGATATTCAAATAACAGCATTACCTGAGTTAAAAATAGCTAGACCTTGGTATTCCCAACTAGATTCAACCGTTTTACAACAAAATGTCAAACGCTTAGATATTGCCTACAAAAACTTCTTTGAAGGTAGAGGATTTCCGAAATTCAAAAATCGGAGTAACTTTACTTCTTTTACCTTCGCAATGGGAGTGAAAATCAAGGGCAATAAAATTTACCTACCAAAACTGGGCTGAATGAGGTTTTACAACTCTCGCTCAATCCCAAGTGGTTTTACTATCAAGGCTTGCACAGTTAGAAAACGCCAGAATGGCTGGTATGTTTCTATTAGAATAGAGGATAAATCTGTACCTGAATACAGCCCCAAAGCTCTCGGCAACAATCCCAAAGTAATCGGTTGCGACTTGGGACTCACTAAACTGGTTCACCTTTCTGATGGCTACCAAATTGAGAACCCTAGATTTTCAACCAACAAAAAAGCTAAACGCACTCTGAAAATTAGACAGAGACGAGTTAACCGCAAAACAAAAGGCAGTAAAAACCGCAAAAAAGCAGTCATCAGAGTTAGCAGATTCCATCAAAAGATTGGTGATAAACGCCAAGCGCACCAATGGAAAACTGCGAATTTAATAGTATTTCGTAATATTGATGTAATCGCCTTAGAAGATTTGAACATCTCTGGGATGATGCGTCGATGTAAGGTAAAAACTGATGAGGAAACCGGGAGGTTTCTCAAGAATGGGCAATCCAGAAAAAAAGGATTGAATCGCGCTATCTCTGATGCAGGCTGGGGCGACTTAGGATTAAAGATTGAGTATCTAGCTGCAAAGCAAGGAAAAATCGTAATCAAAGTTAATCCTAAGCACTCTAGCCAAGAATGCAGAAGTTGTGGACACATCGACAAATCAAATAGAGATGGCGAAAAGTTCATCTGTGTTGAATGTGGCTATCACGAACACGCCGACATTGGCGCTGCCAAAACTATCAGAGATCGAGCATCGAAAATGGTACGCGGGGACTCCGCGAAACCTGGTGTTGAACACCTAAACGCCCAAAAGATATCAGCACGCACTTGCGTGCAAACGTGCTGAGTTTGGGAACCCTAGCAGTAGGGATATTAAGAATGAAATTTCTTAAGAATCTCAGTCGCTTCAGCGCTGAGAGTGTCAATAGTCATGAATCAATAGCTTTCTTCGTCGGAAGAGGACACGGCAATGCCGTGTCCTGATATTACTTAGACACTACTAATAGTAGTCAGGTGCCCACTTCACACCCTACCAATAGAGTTTATACGTAATTTCTAGTTAAATTGACACCAATTCTACGTAAAATTCCCTACAAAATACTATTTAAGTTTTGTGAACAATTGGTTTTTTGCATAAAACTACTTAGTTGAGCTTGATATAAATAAAGTAGTCCTCAATAATTTTTGCAGTTGATATCCCCGACAATTTTTGCGAAGTCGGGGAAGCGCTTAATGGGATTGGAAGGAGCCGGGGCAGCTAGTTATTTTTCGGCATTTGGCGAATGTTTGTCGGTTCCCGAATTTGTATTTGTTTTCCGTTCCCGCCGTCCGCCAGGGAATCCGGTTAACGCCATGCTTAGCTTCGGATATCAAATCCTGTGGAATCATTTACTTTGTTTGATTGAGATCCAAGGACTCGATCCTTATCAAGCTTGTTTGCATCAAACTTCCGAACGTCATGCTGCTTTAGCTTCTGATTTGATAGAAGAGTTTCGTGCTCCGATTATCGATTCTTTGGTGCTGTGGCTGATTAATTCAAAAGTCATGGATGCCACCCTCGACTTTGTTTACCGCAATAGCGGCTGTTTCTTGAACGATTCCGGCAGAGCAAAATTTCTCCATGCTTTTTTACGGCGTATGGAAGAAGAAATTCAGACTGATTCGGGCGAAAAACAGCCGCGCTGGGATTTGTTTGTGCAGCAAGTTAAGGCTTACAAGCAGTTTGTTTACAATCCACAAGTGCTGTACAAGCCTTATCGAAGTCATTAGATTTCAAGACTAAAAACGTATTTCTGTCATTGCGAGGAACGAAGCAATCGCCAGGTTTTGCGATTGCTGAGTGACCCTCGCAATGACATGATGGCGTTTATTTATTGCGTAATTCCTGACTTTTGGTCAAGCGGAAATTAATCATGCACTTGTACGTTGTTGTCTATGATATTCCTTGTGACAAGCGTCGCAAGAAAGTTTTTAACTTGCTTTCCGGTTACGGTACTTGGGTGCAATATTCGGTTTTTGAGTGTGCCCTATCTCAGCGTCAATTTGAGGAGTTGCGCGCTCGCCTGCGGGGACGGGTTAATTTGGATGAAGATAATATCCGTTTTTATGTTTTGTCAACGCGGGCGATCGGGCAGGTGGAAACTTGGGGTTCTGGCCCGCCGGTGACTCAACCGCCGACTTCGGTCATTGTTTAAAGTATTTTTTTTAACACTTGACAGCCAGGGAAATCTAGGTTATTATGCTTCTATTGCTAGATTCTAGCTGTAAATCCACACAAGCCAGTACAAACTTGTCGTGTTAATTACTACCTAAATCTGTAGCACCAGTACCTAGAAAATTAAATAGATTAGAGTAGTGTTTTAGCTGTTCAATCATTTAGCTATCCGACCGCCTCGCTAAATGGCTGAAACACCGATTCTCTCGTTTAGGCGGCCGTTCGCTTGTCCCGTAAGGGTTTCAGCGATTTTTGAGAGCTGGTTTTCGGCTCTAAGTGAGCTGAGCATCAGAGGTGGTCGGAAACGGCTTCTAGAGCCTTTACTGGGCACGGCTTTCACAACGAGGGGTCGCAATTCACTTTTCCCCGCAAGGGGATTGAAACTTGAATAGCGCCAACTTTTTGTTTGTTTTCAGTGTCGCAATTCACTTTTCCCCGCAAGGGGATTGAAACGCTGTTGTATGTTGCTCATGCTCATATATTTCTGTGTCGCAATTCACTTTTCCCCGCAAGGGGATTGAAACTAGATACGCAGCAGTTGCAGAGAATCGTACTTTAGCAACGTCGCAATTCACTTTTCCCCGCAAGGGGATTGAAACTTGAAAAGTAAAGACATTGCCTTCTAGGTCGAGAAAGGTCGCAATTCACTTTTCCCCGCAAGGGGATTGAAACAGGGTGGAGCGGTAAAACCAGCTAGAGGAATGGTTAGTCGCAATTCACTTTTCCCCGCAAGGGGATTGAAACATAAAGATAAAAAGAGTCAATTCTTAGTAAAAGCAGTCGCAATTCACTTTTCCCCGCAAGGGGATTGAAACATCCCAAAATTTGTTCGGATTCATAATCAACCCTCGTCTGAATTTACAGTCGCAATTCACTTTTCCCCGCAAGGGGATTGAAACACCTCTTGGAGAGACGGGTACCATTTGATACACTCCAAAAGAGTCGCAATTCACTTTTCCCCGCAAGGGGATTGAAACAATTGACTTTGCTAGAAAATTCATTTTTTTTCTCTCCAGTCGCAATTCACTTTTTCCCGCAAGGGGATTGAAACATCTGAAATTCTTTAGCTGTATACAAGACAACTTTGGAGTCGCAATTCACTTTTCCCCGCAAGGGGATTGAAACTAGAGATAATAATTCTTCGTAAAGAGCTAATATTTTTGGATGTCGCAATTCACTTTTCCCCGCAAGGGGATTGAAACATCGAGTAGAGCTGGAACCGCTCGTGAAATTGGAAGTTCGTGTCGCAATTCACTTTTCCCCGCAAGGGGATTGAAACGTGCTTTTAGTACCCACACCCTTTCTGATTCTGCTACTAGCTCTAGTCGCAATTCACTTTTCCCCGCAAGGGGATTGAAACTAAGTCGTTTGGCAATGACAAGGAGTCAATGGAAAAAATTTGTCGCAATTCACTTTTCCCCGCAAGGGGATTGAAACCCAAAGTAGTCGCCCGAAAATCCGCTGCGTGTCACGCCGCTGTGTCGCAATTCACTTTTCCCCGCAAGGGGATTGAAACTATACTCAGACTTAGATAATACCTCTATCTCAATGGTGGTGTCGCAATTCACTTTTCCCCGCAAGGGGATTGAAACCAGTAATCCATACCCTTTCTGTAGGTACCACAAACCCGCTGTCGCAATTCACTTTTCCCCGCAAGGGGATTGAAACACAATTAGTTTTAGTACATCTACTAATTTTCCTAAAGTCGCAATTCACTTTTCCCCGCAAGGGGATTGAAACAGTAATTCGTAATTGTTAAAGTCTCTCGAACCTGCAATTATCAATTTAAGTCGCAATTCACTTTTCCCCGCAAGGGGATTGAAACTCCTGGGTTAGGTTCTGCACCCTCTCCTGATCTGTCTTGTCGCAATTCACTTTTCCCCGCAAGGGGATTGAAACATTAGAGATTGTATGGTTACGCTAGCACTAGATGCACCATAAGTCGCAATTCACTTTTCCCCGCAAGGGGATTGAAACTATAGAAACCCATCCCATTTGCCCCCTGCAATGTATTAGTCTCGTCGCAATTCACTTTTCCCCGCAAGGGGATTGAAACGTTAGTTTGATTTCTGATCTCTGCCACTCTTTCTGGTCGCAATTCACTTTTCCCCGCAAGGGGATTGAAACTTAGCAGGGGTAAACTTTTTCCCATTGGTCATGTTTTGTTGAGGTCGCAATTCACTTTTCCCCGCAAGGGGATTGAAACCTTACATCACTTTTGAAGTTTTCGGCAGTCCCTAACACCTCTTTAACTGTCGCAATTCACTTTTCCCCGCAAGGGGATTGAAACTCAGCTTGAATTTCAGCAGAAGTTGGTTCAGCCATGTGAAATATAGTCGCAATTCACTTTTCCCCGCAAGGGGATTGAAACTTTACTTTGTGTAACCCTATGCCTGGGAATTCAGCAAGCATTAATGTCGCAATTCACTTTTCCCCGCAAGGGGATTGAAACCTCGAATTGTCTCGTCTCCATTAACTAGATTCTCCAAGTCGTCGCAATTCACTTTTCCCCGCAAGGGGATTGAAACTAAAAGGCGATAATGATTCAAATTTTGGATCAAGTTCAACAAGTCGCAATTCACTTTTCCCCGCAAGGGGATTGAAACTGGACCAAAGCCCTTTCTACATTGCTCCAGACTAAGACCTCTTGAGTCGCAATTCACTTTTCCCCGCAAGGGGATTGAAACTGGCAGATAAATTGGCAACTATCCTAATCCAATCATAGTCGCAATTCACTTTTCCCCGCAAGGGGATTGAAACAATTGATTATGAATTGGAATGAAGTTTTTTTAGTTTGAATGTCGCAATTCACTTTTCCCCGCAAGGGGATTGAAACCTGTTGGTTTTCTCAATATGGTCAGCCAGAGCTTTTTTAAAGTCGCAATTCACTTTTCCCCGCAAGGGGATTAAAACTTAAGAATTCCAGACCTTCGTTAGGACTTCTTTGATATAGAGTCGCAATTCACTTTTCCCCGCAAGGGGATTGAAACTCTTGAGCACCGACTGCATCTGTTCCTTTTGGTGTTTCTGGTGTCGCAATTCACTTTTCCCCGCAAGGGGATTGAAACCCAAATTGTTTTTTTATACGCCCTAAGTTGTTTAATAATAGTCGCAATTCACTTTTCCCCGCAAGGGGATTGAAACATGTGAAGGTAATAAGTTGTAGAATGGTAATCTCGGTTATTATGTCGCAATTCACTTTTCCCCGCAAGGGGATTGAAACTTCTGCTCAAGAAATTCAGCTCTAAGAGTAATTTGCAGTCGCAATTCACTTTTCCCCGCAAGGGGATTGAAACAGAGTTTACTAGATTGATGATACAAGGTACGTTACTTAAGTCGCAATTCACTTTTCCCCGCAAGGGGATTGAAACAGAAGGAATTGAATCACTTTCGCTGTATTTTCTTCAGTCGCAATTCACTTTTCCCCGCAAGGGGATTGAAACATAATGCTATATTGGTAGACGTAGATTGAACCAACAGTCGCAATTCACTTTTCCCCGCAAGGGGATTGAAACATCTTGGTAAGGGGTTATTTTGCATAATAAAAAAACAGTCGCAATTCACTTTTCCCCGCAAGGGGATTGAAACTTTCCACCATTCTTGTTCTTACAAGCTCTGCTAAGTCGCAATTCACTTTTCCCCGCAAGGGGATTGAAACACGATATTGGTCAATTGTATGCTTAACCAAGTAGTTAGTCGCAATTCACTTTTCCCCGCAAGGGGATTGAAACTCTCCATCTTTGTATTTTGTCCCTTCATTTACAATCACAGTCGCAATTCACTTTTCCCCGCAAGGGGATTGAAACTAAAATGAATATAACCAGACACGCAAAACCAGCAAGTCGCAATTCACTTTTCCCCGCAAGGGGATTGAAACATTGTTTTGACCATCACAGTGAACAGAACCGGTCCTTTACGTCGCAATTCACTTTTCCCCGCAAGGGGATTGAAACTGACATAAGATTTTTCTCGATATTCAGGAACAATTAGTCGCAATTCACTTTTCCCCGCAAGGGGATTGAAACTCACCAGAAGGCTCTGGAAGTGGTGGCTCAGGGTCGTTTAAATTAAGTCGCAATTCACTTTTCCCCGCAAGGGGATTGAAACTTTTTTAGAATTAATTCTAAGGTCGGCTAATGACTTCAATTAAGTCGCAATTCACTTTTCCCCGCAAGGGGATTGAAACAGGATAGCAAAATTTCCCAATGACGAATCAAGGTAGTCGCAATTCACTTTTCCCCGCAAGGGGATTGAAACAACCTCCTAGAGGAGCTTGAGTTAAAACAAAAGTCGCAATTTACTTTTCCCCGCAAGGGGATTGAAACATTTCTTTTCGTACTGCCAAATCAGTCAAATACAAGTAAGGTCGCAATTCACTTTTCCCCGCAAGGGGATTGAAACTTGAAACAAGAAGTTTCTTGCTCCCAACTACCAGAAGAAAACCTATTCAAGTCGCAATTCACTTTTCCCCGCTGAATCTTTCGCGCTGAGTCCGAGAAACCGGGTTTCTATGGCAATTGACGTATTTTCACGAGATTTTACGCAGAAACCCGGTTTCTGAGTCTCTCGCGCTGAGTCCG